>DATHJM010000500.1:0-6361 GCA_035489775.1 Burkholderiales bacterium | reverse complement strand
TCTCCATCACGCCCGCCGGCGGCACCGGGTAGTCCTTGGCGAAATTGGCGACGTCGCCTGCGGCGTAGAGAATGTATTCGCCCGTTCCGATCATGCGGTAGTAATCGTTCCCCTCCCCGAGCTTCACCAGCCTGGCCCAGGCCGTGTAGTTCTCGAGCTCCTTGCCGGGCGACTGCGCGAACAGGCTGTAGCCGATCCGCAGCGTCATCTGCCCGTCCGCGGCGAGCTTGGCGATCGCGGCGTAGTTGTCCGGATAATTCTGGCCGCCGCCGCCCGCGTCGATCACACTCGTGACGCCCAGTCGATTGTGCTCGCGCATGAAGTGGCGCGTCGAAAGAATCTGGTCTTCCGGAGAAAGCCTCGGTATGCGCAGCCACACCGAGACCAGGCTCGCCAGGCTCGTGGTCGACATCACCAGGCCCGTGGGATTGCCCGAGGCATCGCGCTCGATCGCCCCGCCGAACATGTTGGGCGTCTCCTTGTTCCAGCCGAGGGCGCGGATCCCGGCGCGATTGAGCCAGGCGCGGTCGTACAGATGCATGATCATGCACGGCGTGTCGCCCGTCGCGGCGTTGATTTCCTCGAGCGTCGGGTGGCGCTGCTCGGCGAACTGCGCCCAGGTCCAGCCGCCGATCACCTGGACCCAGTGCGGCGCGGGCGTGCGCTGCGCCTGCTCGCGCACGCGGCGCAGGCCTTCTGCGAGCGAAGGCACGCCGTCCCAGCGCACTTCGTTCGTGTAGGTCAGTCCGCCACGGATAAAGTGAGTGTGCCCGTCGTTCAAGCCCGGGATGACGGTGCGCCCGCCCGCGTCGATCACCTGCGTGCCGGGGCCGCGAAGGCTTTCGATTTCGGCAGCGGAACCGACTGCGGCGATGTTGCCGCCGCGGATTGCGAGCGCGCTCGCCTCCGGCCGGCGAGGATCCAGGGTGGCGATCCGCCCGTTGACGAGGATCGTGTCGGCCGGGTTGGTCGCTTGCATGACGGGCGCCGCGCAGCCGCCGAGTCCGGTGAGTCCCGCGGTCGCCGCGAGCGCGTCGATCAGGAAATCGCGCCGGCCGAAGTCGACCGCGTTGCGCGTCGCTGCCGGCCCGCACGACACGTGATTGCACGCCATGAGTCCGCATCCTGCCCCAGACGCTGCCATATGCCGCCCCTCCTTTTGACGTTCGACATTGTAGATTTTTCTACGCCAGGTATTTGCCGAACCACGCGAGCGTCTCGCTCCACGCGGCTTTCGCGGCCTCGGCGTTGTAGCGCGCGCCGGTATCGTTGTGGAAAGCGTGGTCCACCTTCGGGTAGATGATCTTGCGGAAGGTCTTGCCGTGCTTTTGCATCGCCGCCTCGATCGCCGGAATGTTCTGGTTGATGCGCTCGTCCAGGCCGCCGTAGATGGCGAGCACCGCCGCGCCGATTCCGGACACGTCCGGCTCCTGCACCGGAACGCCGTAAAAAGGCACCGCCGCCCGCAGATCGGGCACGCCCGCCGCGACGCGCCAGGTCACTGCGCCGCCGAAGCAGAAGCCCGTCATTCCGACGCGGTCACCGCGCGAGGCGGGCTGCGCCCTCGCGTAGGCGAGGCCGCTTTGGAAATCCTGCACGTGGCGCGCCGGGGGCACCTTGCCGAGGATTCCCGGGATCGCGTCGAAGTCGTGCTTGTCGGTGCCGCCTTCGCGCGCGAGCAGGTCCACGGCGAGCCCGACGTAGCCGGCTTTCGCTACCCGCCGCGTCACGTCTTCAATGTGGCGCGTAAGGCCGCGGTTCTCGTGGCAGACCAGCACGATCGGGAAGGTGCCGGATTGGGCGGGCCGCGCCAGATATCCGGCCAGGCGGGCGCCCGTGCCGGGAAATTCCGCGACGCCGGCGACTATTGCCGAATCGTTGGGCGCGACCAGAGGCGCCGATGCGGAAGGCGCCTTTCCGCCCGGTGCGGGCTTGGCCTGCGCATGCGCGTCGACCATCTGCGCGGCGAGCGCCGCGCCCGTGAGGCCGGCGATGGCCCTCAGCGCCTGGCGGCGCGTGAGCCGTCCGTCTTCGTAATCCTCGAGCGCTTCCTCCACCAGATAGCGTTGCAGGTCGTTCATGTATGCGTCTCCTCGGTTGATCATTGGTCCGCCGCGAGCCAGATCCTGGCGTCGTGCAGAAGCTTTTCCAGCGCTTCGCCGCGCGCGGTCGGAAGGTTCGGATTCACCTGCGCACCGTTGCGCGTCTGCAGGTAGGCGAGATGGCGATAGCCTTCCGGAAAGCGCGAGAGCAGCACCGGGTCGAGCGAGACCCTGGCGCCCGGATCGACCGGGTCGATGCGGTCTTTTTCGTAGATCACCGAGCGCCTGAAGAGGCGCCACACTCCGCCGCGTTTTTCCACCCGGTCGAAGAAGCGGCCGGTGCACACCGCGTCGACTTCGACGCCGTCGAGCTGCGAGCGCACGTTGATCGACATGCGGGTCTGAGCGAGCGCGCGGGCGCCCCTGATTTCCGCGACGGTGCCGCCCAGGAAGTGCTGCGAGCGCGATCCCTTGCTGAAGGAAGCCTCGCAGGATCCGACAAAGGCGTCGAAAGTCCCGTCGAACCATGTCGTGGTCATCGCGGCTCCAGGGTGCGCGGTTGCGCGCAGCTTGCCCCAGTCTCCGGTGTCGCGCGCGAGCGCCCAGTTCTGCATGAGGGTGGAAATCTCCAGCTGGTCCTGCAGATCCGTCACGCTCTCACTCGGGCTCGATGCCCGCCTTGCGAAGCAGGCGTGTCCATTTGGCGACTTCGGCGCGCACGAAAGCCTCGGTCTCGGCGGGCGTCATTCGCAGGCTGCGGCCGCTGCCCATCTCGAGGCGCGAACGCACGTCGGCCGAGCGCGTGGCGCGGTCAACCTCGGCGCGCAGGCGCTCGACGATGGCGCGCGACGTGCGCGCCGGAGCAAACAGGCCGAACCAGGTCTCCATTTCCAGGTCGACCACGCCGGTTTCCGTGAGCGTGGGCAGCTGCGGCATGCTGGTCGCGCGCTCGCGGCTCGACACCGCAAGCGCCCTGACCTGCCCGGACTCGACGTAAGGACGCGTGGTCGTGGTGTTGTCGTAGAACAGGTCGACACGGCCCGCCAGCAGATCCTGGTACACCGGCTGCGCGCCCTTGTAAGGCACTTTGACGATGTCGACGTTGGTCAGAGCAGCGATGATGGCCGCGCCGATGTATTGCCCGGTGCCGGGACCGCTGGTGCCGATGTTGAGCTTGCCCGGATTCGCCCGCGCGAACGCGATCACCTCGGCGAGGCTCGCGAGCGGCAGGTCCTTGCGCGCGACCAGCGTGTAGGAGTGGCTGACCACGAGGCCGACAGAAGTGAAGTCAACGAGCGAATCGTAGCCGGGTTCCTTGTACAGGCCCATGTTGAGCGCGATGTTCGAAAGCCCGCCGACGAGGAGGTTGTAGCCGTCGGGGGCGGAACGTGCGACGAGCTGGGTGCCAACGAGCGTGCCGGCGCCGGGGCGGTTCTCGACCACGAAGGCCTGCCCCATCTGCTCGCCCACCTTCTGCGCGAGCACGCGTCCCACCAGATCGAAGCCGCCGCCCGGGGCGGAGGGAACCACGATGCGGACCGGG
Organism: Burkholderiales bacterium; assembly: GCA_035489775.1. Lineage (GTDB taxonomy): Bacteria > Pseudomonadota > Gammaproteobacteria > Burkholderiales > SG8-39 > VBDM01. The sequence goes on along the minus strand of DATHJM010000500.1, from coordinate 2,776 downwards.
CGCGACGGGTAATCCTGCGCCAGCGCCGCGGAGAACGCCGAGAAAGCGGCCAGGGCGCAGCAGCCCCGGCGCAACCGCGAACTTCCGAAATCCGACATGGCTTTCATATTAGAATACCGCGGCGTTTTTCGCACACTCCGATCCGGACCCATCATTCGCAACGTTTGCCTGCCGCGCGTCTTCGGCGCCTGCGCTCTTGCGCTCGGTGCAGCCGCCGCCCGGCCCGCGGCCGCGACGAGCGATTTCCTCGCCGATATCCCCGGACGCGGAAGCAGCGGCTGGGGCCTGGTCTCGACCTTCGAGCAGTCTCCCTATCGCGGGGGCGGCGTGCGCATCGATCTGATGCCTCTGTACCTCTACGAAGGGGAGCACATCTACTGGCATTCCTACCGCGGGGGGCTCAAGCTCGACTTCGGGTCCGGCAAGCGCGCGGCTGCGTTCCTTTCGCACCGCTCCGAGAGCTATCCCGTCGAACGGATCCCGGCGAGCCTCGCGGGGATGTCCGCTCGCGTTGCCGAAACCGATATTGGAGCGAGCTACGAGCAGCGTTTCGAATGGGGCAATGCGTTCGGGGAGGTCCTGCGCGACGTCTCGCACAATTCCGGCGGCACCGAATGGCGCCTCGGAGCCGCCACCGAGCGCCGGCGCGGACGTTTGAAGCTCGCCCCGCATCTTATGCTCGCCGCGCGGAATGCCCGGCTCAACGACTACTACTACGGCGTGAGGCCTTCGGAGGCCGCCACGGACCGCCCCGCCTACCAGCCGGGCGGCGGTGTCAACGCAAGCGTCGGCCTGAACGCCCGATACGATCTCACCGATCGCTGGCATTTTCTCGCCGGCGTCTCGGCCACGCTGTGGGCGGGCGGCGTGCGCAGGAGCCCGATAGTCGAGGACCGCGTGCAGCTCGCCGCCTTCGGCGGCGTCGCCTACGAATTCACGCCGACGCCGCCCAGGGACGATCGCGACCGCGTCCCGCTCAGCTTCAAGGTTCTGCACGGCCGATCCAGCAATTGCAACCTGCTGCCGATCATGGAACTGCGCTGCAGGTCGATCGGCACGGACGATCGCACCAGCGTCGATTCGTTCGAAGTCGGTTGGCCTTTCATCGAAACTCCAAACGGCTGGCCGGTCGCGATCGCCTGGTACGCGGGGCTCCTGCGGCACGAGGAGCGCGGGCTTCAGCCGGACTTCATGCAGGTCAATCTCTACCTGAAGGCGTTCTACTGGGGATTCCCCTGGAGCGAGCGCGTGCGCACCCGCATCGGCTTCGGGGGCGGTTTCTCCTACGCGCAGGCGGTGCCCTCCGTGGAAGCGAGAGACCAGGGGAGACGCGGCCGCAACACTTCGAAGCTGCTGCAATACCTCGATCCGACCATCGACTTGAGCGTCGGCGACCTCTTCGGATCCAGGGAGCTGCGCGAGACTTATTTCGGCCTGGGGGTCAGCCACCGCTCGGGCATGTTCGGCATGGCCCAGATCTTCGACAACGTCAACGGCGGCTCGAACTTCATCTACACCTATCTCGAGTGGAAGATGTGATATCCCCTCCTCGTCGAGTAGGGGTGCCCCGAAGGGGCGGGGTGGTCAGCTTTCTTCCCGCCAGAAGCCGAGCGCTTCCTGCGCGGCGCGATCCGAATAGCTGAAAATCACGCAATCACTCAAGGCATTGAGCCGGTACGGCTCCCACGAGGGAACGACGAATACGTCGTTCGGCGCAATATCGAAGTGCGTCTCTCCGAGCTCGACGCTGCCTCGTCCCTCGACGACGCAGAATACCGCGCCGTCGGTGCTGCGGCAGTTCCGGCCCGCGAATCCTTTCGGCAGCTGCTGCATGAACGCGGCGATGGTTGGAAACGGGTCGCGGCCGGTGACGGGGTCCATGTAGCGCAGCCTCCAGCCGTGCGACGGGTGAGGCTCGCCGCTCTTCGCCAGTTTTTCCAGCGCTTCGCGTGCGCGCCCGTAGGGATAGGACAGGACTGCGGAAGCGCCCGCGGGCTTCTGCACCGGCTGAGACTCTTCGGGATAGTCCTCGCGGAAATGCGCGCCCATGATGTTCGCGAACGCGGTATCGAGGCCGTCCAGCCATACGACGGGCTTCGATCCGGCGTTGCCGTGGTCGTGCCAGGTCCAGCCCGGGGTCACGACGAAGTCGCCCGGGCGCATCGCGATGCGCTCGCCGTCGACCGCGGTATAGGCGCCCTCGCCTTCCATGATGAAGCGCAGCGCGTTAGGCGTGTGCCGGTGCGTGGGCGCGATCTCGCCCGGCAGGATCGCCTGCAAGCCGGCGTACAAGGTCGTGGTTATGAAAGTCGTTCCGGCGAGAGCCGGGTTCTCGAGCATCAGCACGCGCCTCTCTGCTTCTTTTGCCGTGATGACCTCGCAAGCGTGCATGAGGAGCGGCCGCGTTTCCTCCCAGCGCCAGATCGACGGCACGGCGGCGGTGCCCGGTTTCAGCCGCATCACCCGCTCCCACAGCGGCTTCATGTTGAGCGCGGCGATCTCTTTGGAGAACCGCGCCCGGTCCGATTTCGCGACAACGGCTGAGGCCATGGCGGAAGCTATGCGGCCGAAAGCGTTTTTCCCGGCCGCGCGCGGTTGTGCGGCCGCGTCCAGTCGACTCGGGGAGGCTTCGGCACGATGCGGTTCGGATTGACGCGGTCGATGCTGTAGTAGCCGGTGACGATGTGGTCGAGGCGAACGGTCTCCGCCACGCCGGGAACCTGGTAGAGGTCGAGCATGTAGCTCTGCAGGTTTTCGTAGCTCGAGACCGGCCGCC
>DATHJM010000499.1:0-7226 GCA_035489775.1 Burkholderiales bacterium | reverse complement strand
GTCGCTCCACCGCACGTTTTCGGTCCAGGCGCAGGTCCGCGTCGATTTCGGCGGCGGGAAGGTCCTCGAGGACGGACTCGCTTTCCTCGTGGCTCAGGAACGACGCCCGGCCGTTCGCGCGGTAGAAATCCATGAGGCGGTTGTGGGCGATGGCGTATACCCAGGAGGTGAATTTCGCCCGGGCTTCATAGCGCCCGCGGGAATTGACGACCCGCATCCACAGGTCCTGGAACAATTCTTCCGCTGAAGCCGCATTGCCGACCTGTCGCAGCAGGAACCGGTACAAGGGGAGGCGATGGCGCTGATAGAGCACTTCGAACGCCCTGGCATCGCCCTTGCCATAGCGCAGCATCAGGTCCTCGTCGCTCGCACCTTTCCCCATGCGGCGCAAGTGTAGCGCCTCGGCGGGCCTCCGGTGCGGCAGGGTGGGCGCGTGAGGCGGGACGGACAGGACCAAAGCGAAGTCCGACATCCTGAAGTAAACGGCAACAGCGGCAAAACGGGGTTACGAAACCACGGCGGCAAGAAGGCCCCTGGTTTCCTTCATGCGGGCGCACGCGGACGCGGCGTTCCCGGCCGGATCACCTTTCCGCCCGGATGATCTCGTCGAGCTTCTCCCCCTCTATGTCGGTGTTGATCTGCATCCACAGCGGAAGGTGATCGGACATCTGAAAGGTGAACGCGAGCTTGTCCAGGTCCGGGAACAGCTCTTTCGAGCTCCCCGCGTAGAAATCGACTACGCCCGCCTGGTTCGAGAAATTCTCCGGATAGCCGGGGTAATGCAGTATCTGATCGTAGCGCTTGTCCTGGGCGAGGTTGGTGCCGAAGGACTTCCCCTTGAGGGCGGTGGGCATCTGAAGTCCTTTCCCGGTCAGAGCCGCGAGCTGCTCGGGCGTTTCGATATTGAAGTCCCCGACGATGATGAGGTCCTTGTCCTCGGAAGTCTTCTCCTTCCGCTTCAGGTCGATCCATTCGGCGAGGGACCGCAGCTCGACCAGGCGCCCCGCGGGCGTTCCCCACTGCGCGTGCGCCGCCAGCAGGACGAAATCGAAACTTCCGGCACTGAACGACGCCATGAAGGGCTCGCGCCACCAGTTGAATTTGGGCAGGTACAGGTTTCCGACCTTCTCGCGCGGTGGATTGGCCGTGGCTGCGAATCCGCTGAATATGACGGCCCTCTTGTCGTAGATGAATCCGACCCGCTCGTTGTTTCCGCCCGGATCTCTCAGCGCGTCGGAATAGATGGCCCGCCAGTATGGGCCGAGCACATCGAGGACGCGGCCAAGATCCGTGAGGTTGTCGCGCAATTCCGCAATGCTTATGAGGTCGAACATGCCCAGGATCTCGGCGATGTAGTGAATCGCCGCGCTGCTGCGCTCCTTCTTGCCGAACTCGCGGATGTTCCAGGTGGCGATGTTGAGGGTCTCGTCCAGCTTCGAGGACGGGATCTTGGCTTTCTCGATCCTCGATTGCAGGACCTTGAGGCCCTTTGCGAGCTCCGGGGAAATATTTCCGTGGTTCATCAGCCGATGATCACGCCGCCTATTTGCAGGAAAGGGAGATGCGACGCAAGCCTGGCAAGCCGCTTTTTCAGATCGACGGCTCTTCTCAGGACGCCGCCGGGGATGGAGGTCAACAAGCGGTAGCCGATCGACCGATCTCCCGCGAGCCGCAAATCCGCGCGTGCCTCATCCATTCTTCCGTTCTTGATGAACCAGCGCGCCCGTTTGTACCGCTCGGTCCTGATCATCTCTTCATACTCGTTTCCATGCTCGGACAGGAATTTCTCGTTCGATCCGTAGGTGCGTGCCAGCACCTTGATCCGCTCCGTAGCCGAGGTGAAGTCATTTGCACTCGATATGCGAACATCATCGTGCCCGCATTGCCAGACGGTCTCGGTGTCGAAGTAGGCCGCATTGCCCAGCCCCGACAATTGGATGAAGAAGTTGTATTCCTCGTGAATCCTGACGTCCTCGGCAAAGCGAAACCTGGAACCGGCGGCGTCGCGCCTGATGATCGAAGATTGCGTCGCGACATAATTCGTCCGCAACATGGTCCTGTGCATGCTGCCTATGTGGACCTTGAAATCCCCGCGCCCCTCCGGCAGCGGCGCAATCGACGAGTACGAGACGGCGGGGCCCAGCAATTCATCCCATCCGCGGGTATCCCGGTGCCAGCCGAAAAGACCGCTGCGGTGCTCCCTGCCGTCTTCGGATTTGAGCCCGATATCCGTAAAACAGAACACGACATCGGGACGCGCCTGCATGAACCTGCGCTGCAGGACCAGCTTGTCGGCGAACCATTCATCGTCGGAATCGTTGAACGCAACCAGCGGTCGCGTGGCCTCGGCCATGCCGCGATTTCGCGCGGCCCCGACTCCCCCGTTCGGAGTGGCGATGTAGCGAATTCGATCCAGATAGGGCTCGAGCACGCCCGCGGTGTCATCGGTCGATCCGTCGTCGACGACGATCACCTCGTCACCGGGCGACACCGCGGCCAGGACTGACCGGAGCGATCTCAGGATCATCCCGGAACGATTGAACGTCGGGATTACAACGCTGACTTCGGGTGTCTTCATCTTTCCTCCAGAACCATCTTTTTTGTTTTATATGACTCATCTATTCCCGGCTATTCTAGGCGCTTGTCCGTCTCCTTGATCACCCTCCAGATCCGGTCCGGAGTCGCCGGCATGTCGAAGTGCGTGACGCCCGCCTGGCGCAGCGCGTCCAATACCGCGTTCATAAGCGCGGGGAGCGACCCGCTCACGCCGGCTTCGCCCACGCCTTTCGCGCCGAGCGGGTTCGTGGCGGTCGGCACCGGATGCTCGTGGATCGCGAGGCCGTCCACGAGGCCCGCGCGCGGCATCGGGTAGTCCATGAAGCTCCCGGTAAGGAGCTGGCCGGTGTCCGGATCGTAGACCGCGTGCTCGCCGAAGACCTGCCCCGCTCCCTGAGTGATGCCGCCCTGCATCTGGCCTTCCACGATCTGGTGGTTGATGATGTTGCCGGCGTCGTCGACCGCGGTGAAGCGCACGATTTCGGCGTTGCCGGTCTCCGGCTCGATCTCGACTTCGGCGACGTGGCAGCCGTTCGGGAAGGTCACGCCGAACTTGCCCTCGGTTTTCACGTCGAGCGCCTGCGCCGTGCCCGCATATTTTTTCGCGAGCGCGAGGAGCGTAACGGCGCGGTCGGTGCCCTTTATGCGATAAGCGCCGTCGCGAAATTCGATGTCCGCGGCGGCCGCTTCGAGATCTTTCGACGCCAGCGCAAGTCCCTTCTCCACCACCTGCTTCGCGGCGAGTTGCATCACGCTCCCGACGCCGAGGAGCGAGCGCGAGCCGCCGGTCGCGTTGCCGACCAGGCGCACCGCGGGGTCGCCGTTTCTCAGGCGGAACTTTTCCACCGGCACGCCGAGCACGGCGGAGACGATCTGCGCGTAGCTCGTCTCGTGGCCCTGCCCGTGCGAGTGCGAGACCGCGTACATCGTGACGCCGCCGTCCGCGTCGAAACGCAGCTCGACCTGGTCGGAGGGCGCAAAGCCCCCGCCGCTCGCTTCGATGTAGGCGGCCATTCCCCGCCCGCGCAGTTTTCCCCGCGTTCTGGATTGCGCCCGCCGCGCGGCAAATCCCGCCCAGTCCGAGGCCTTCACCGCGTCGGCGAGCACGCCCTCGAAATCGCCGCAGTCGTAGATGTTGCCGTTCGACGCCGTGTAGGGAAATCTGTCCTTCGGCACGAGGTTCCTGCGCCGCAGCTCGGCGGGATCGATGCCGAGCTCGACCGCTGCCTCGTCGACCAGGCGCTCGAGCATATAGGTCATCACAGGGCGGCCCGCGCCGCGGTAGGCTGCGGCGGGCGCCTTGTTGGTCACTGCGAGCTTGACGCGCGCGCTCGCGGCCGGCACCGCGTACACACCCGTCAGGCACGCGACCACGCCCTGCGTATTGATGAAAGGCCCGGTCGGGGCGAGATAGGCGCCGAGATCGGCGATGTACGAAAAGCGCAGCGCGAGGAATTTCCCGGAAGAGTCGAGCGCGAGCTCGCTCGTGCTCGCGACGTCGCGCCCCTGCTCGTCCGAAAGGAAAACTTCCGAGCGGCTGCCGGTCCATTTCACCGGGCGGCCGGTCTTCTTCGCCGCGAGCAGCACCGCGCAGTATTCCGGATACATGTTGAAGCGCACGCCGAATCCGCCGCCGACGTCCTCGGCGATGACGTCGATCTTGTCGTCGGGAACTCCCATGGTGTAGACGAGCTGCCCGCGCATTCCCGCGGTCCCCTGGGTGCAGGCGTAGAGCGCGTACTTCTGCGTCGCCGCGTCGTAGGTCCCCGAGCAGGCGCGCGGCTCCATCGGATTGCCGACCATGCGCGGGTTGTCCAGGGCGAGCTTCACGACGCGCGCGGCCGAGCGGAACGCGGCCTCGGTCGCTGCCTCGTCGCCCGCGACCCAGTCGAAGGAAAGGTTCCCGGGAAGCTCGGCGTGGAGCTGCGCCGCGCCGGGGGCCAGCGCCTTTTCCGCGACGGTCACAGCGGGCAGCTCGCGGTATTCGACCGCGATCAATTCGGCTGCGTCCTGCGCGAGCTGCGGCGACTCGGCCACCACGCAGGCGACGCATTCGCCGACGTGGCGGACTTTTCCCTGCGCGAGCACCGGGCGCGGGGGTTTTTTCAGCGGCTCGCCGAACCGGTCCTTGACGCCTAGGTTGGTCGGGATCGACTTGTAGCCGGCCTCGGCCACATCCTTGCCGGTGAGCACGGCGAGCACCCCGGGGGCTTCGAGCGCTGCGGCCGCGTCGACCGAAACGATCTCGGCATGCGCGCGGTCCGAGCGCAGGAACGCCGCGTAGGCCTGATTCGGAAAATTCCAGTCGGAGATGAAGCGCCCCTGCCCGGTGAGCAGGCGCCGGTCTTCCAGTCTTCCTTTCATATCGGAGGGGAGAATACCAGAACCGCCGGGGGCCTCATGAGTGGCAAAACGCGCGCACCTGTGCTAAAAAAGCGGCCATGACTGCGTCCCTCTACCGCAGCCGCATCGCCGCCTGGCTCGCGCTCGCCGGCATTGCGCTCAACGCGTCCTGGCCGCTGCTCGCGAACGCCAGGCCGAGCGTCCCGGCGCTGCCCTCGGAGATCTGCAGCGCCACCGGCCTGAAACACGCGGGCGAAGGCCTGCCTGGCGATATCCCCGGCGTTCGGCCTGCGCATTGCACGCTGTGCCCCTTCAATGCCGAGCGCGGCGCGGCGATTTCGGGAGCGGCGCCCGCACTCCTCTGCCCGATGCCCGACCGCGGGCAGGTGCAGGAGTTTTTCTCCGAGCCGCAGCTCCAGGCCGCGCTCGATCCCGCCGCGCGTCCGCGCGCCCCGCCCTTCTCCTCCTGATTTTTACCGCTCTGTAGCGCACGGCTGCGGCCGTACGCTTGTTGCGCGCGCCCGGGCTCTGAACGGCCGGCGCGCGGCTCGAACTCAGGAGGAGAAAAAATGACCAAGAAATTTGCAATTGCGTGCTCGGGGAGCCTCGCGCTTCTCGCTGCCGCCGGCGCCGCTCAAGGTTCCTGCGGCTCGGCTTTCTGCGTGCTCGACACCAACTGGTCGACGCAAGGCGTCGCAGCAGCGCCGGGGTCCACGCGGCTGGACCTGCGCTACGAATTCGTCGACCAGAAGCATCTGCAGTCCGGGACCAAGCGGATCTCGCAAGCCGACGATACCGCCGACACCACGGAGCTTCGCACCATCAACCGCAACCTGCTTACGACCCTGGACTACACCGTCTCGAAGAACTGGGCCGTATCGGTGTCCGCGCCGGTAGTCAGCCGTTCGCATTCGCACATCGACGATCCGACGGGCGCGGCGACGTTCGAGAAATGGGACTTCACCAGGATCGGCGATACGCGCGTGCTCGGGATGTACCGCTTCGACAACGAGAAGAACCCGGTCGTCAATCAGGGGCTGATCCTCGGCTTGAAGCTGCCGACGGGAAGCTACAAGGTCAGCAACGCCGACGGCGCCGTCGCCGAGCGCGCGCTGCAGCCGGGGACCGGGAGCACCGACCTCGTGCTGGGCGGCTATTACTCCGTTTCGGGCATTCACTTGGACTCGAGCTGGTTCGTCCAGGCGCTCTATCAGCAGGCGGTGAGCACCAAGGAGGAATACAAGCCCGGCAAGCAGCTTCAGCTCAACGTGGGGTATCGCTATCCACTCAGTCATGATCTGCAGGCCCTGCTGCAGATCAACAGCCTGATCAAGGGAAAGGACTCCGGCGCAAACGCGGAGCCGGATCTGAGCGGGTCGAAATCCGTTTTCTCGAGCCCTGGACTCATCTACTCCCTCACGCATGACTTCCAGCTCTACAGCTTCGTGCAGCTGCCGATTTACCGTTTCTACAACGGCACCCAGCTGAGCGTGGACTGGGCGTTTGTCGGGGGAGCGACCGTGCGCTTCTGAGCATTGCGGTAAACTAGCGCGCTTCACGCAAGGGAGAAAAAGCAATGAAGCTCGCGAGCTACCGCACCCCCAAGGGCGCCGGGTACGGAATCGTGATCGGCGACGGAATCGTCGATCTCACGCGCCGCATCGGCAAGAAATATCCGGACCTGCGCGCCCTGCTCGCCGGGGGCGCGCTCGCTGAAGCAGAGAAAATCGCGAAGGGTGCGAAGAAAGCCGACCTCAAGCTTTCCAAGGTGACTTTCCTTCCGGTCATTCCAAACCCGGGAAAGATCGTCTGCGTCGGCTTGAACTACGAAGAGCACCGCGCGGAGACCGGCCGCGACAAGACCGAGAACCCCGCTCTTTTCATGCGTGTCGCAGAATCGCAGGTCGGCCACAGGCAGCCGATCCTCATGCCGGCCGAATCGACCAACCTCGACTTCGAGGGCGAGATCGCGGTGATCATCGGCAAGAGCGGTCGGCGCATTTCGCCGGAAAAATCCTGGCAGAACATCGCGGGCTACGCCTGCTACAACGACGGCTCGATCCGCGACTGGCAGCGCCACACGCTGCAGTGGACCGCGGGCAAGAACTTCAGCCGCACCGGCGGATTCGGCCCGTGGATGGTCACACGCAGCGAGATCGCGGACGGCGAGGAGCTCACACTCGAGACGCGCCTGAACGGCCAGGTCATGCAGCACGCCACCACCGAGCAGATGATTCACCGCATCCCGCGGCTCATCAATTACATCTCGACCTTCACTCCTCTGGAACCGGGCGACGTCATCGTTACCGGCACGCCGGGCGGCGTCG
>DATHJM010000498.1:0-2330 GCA_035489775.1 Burkholderiales bacterium | reverse complement strand
TCTGATGTCGAAGGCTGTCGACGAGCACGAGGGCGCTTTGGTAAACATTCTCAGCGACACCGTGATGGCGACTTTCACCGGGCAGGACGACGCTCAGCACGCGGTCGAGGCGGCGCAGGAAATCCAAACCAGTTTCGCGATTCTCGCCGACGCGTGGCAGCGCGATTTCGGCATTCGCGCGGCGGTCTCGCTGGGGCTGCACTGCGGGGATGCCGTAGTCGGATTCGCGAAAGAAAGCCCGACCCCCGAACAACTCTTCGTGTTCGGCGATTGCGTGAGTATCGCCAACCGCCTCCTGCACCGTGCGCGTGCGGGCGAGTTCGTCCTTTCGGAGACGCTGATGGACCTCGCTACCGAGATGGGGGTAACGATCGAAGCCGAAGAGCTACCGCCGCTGGAAATTCCGCGCCGCGATCCGATCAAGCTGTTCGGCGTGCTGCGCGATACGCGGCTGGACTTCACCCACGAGTAGGTTTCGGGCCGCTCAGCGCCGGATGCAAGCCTGCCCCTTGCGGGAGATTCACCCGTGCGCGCGTTTGGCGGTCTTCGGGCGAAACACGGAGATCTTGGCGGTTCCGCGCGCGAACATCCTGACTTGGTTGCGCCCCCGGCTTTTCGCCTCGTAGAGGGCCTCATCCGCTGCGCGAAGCAAGGACTCGGGCTCCGCGGCGTGATCGGGGAAGATCGCCACCCCCAGCGATGCGGTGACGCCCATGAGACTTCCGCTTTCCTCCCGTATCGCCAAGCAAATCGCCTCGGCCCTGCTGCGAGCGCTCTGGAGAGTGGCGTTGGGAAGCACCAGCATGAACTCCTCGCCCCCGTGGCGGCAGGCGATGTCCGTGCCCCGGATATGGCGCTTGAGAAGCATCGCGATTTCCGTGAGCACAAGATCGCCGGCGGCGTGTCCAGCGGTGTCGTTCACCCGTTTGAAATGGTCCAAGTCGATCATGATCGCCGCGACTCGAATCTTTTCGCGTGCGGCGCGCATCAGCTCGCGGGACAGATAGTCGCGCAGAAAGCGCCGGTTGTAGAGATTGGTCAGAGGATCCCGGATCGCCTCCTCCTTGAGGGTCTTCAAGGCCTGCGCGAGCGCCTCGATGGCGCGGGTACGCTCCCTGACGACTGCGCTGAGCACAAGGCCCGTGGAAACCACGGTGCCCATGAACGCGAGCAGCAGCAGAAGCGAAGTACCCAGCGGTGCCGATGCAAATGGCCCGCGTCCCTCGAGCGTATGCCAAACGGCGATGGTGCACACCAAGGCATTCAGGTTGGTCACCTCGCGCCGCCCGAAGCGCAAAGCCGCCCAGATCACGAATGGCAGGATGGTAAAAGTGAGCGGCAGCGAAGGCAGGATGGTGGCCAAGGCATCGCTGAAAATCGCGTAGGTCAAGGCGAGCACGGACAGAGCGAGGCACGCGCCCTCCACGAGCTTCATCGGTTGCGGCTCACGCACTGCGGTGTCCACGTCGCACCTTTTCGTTCCTGTAGAATCAGTAAATTACGAGCGATTCCTACTGTGCAATATTAGGCTCTAAATGCCGGGTAAAACAGCCCCTGAGGGGGTGTTTCGTGAACTATGACGCGGTCATAAACAGACAGGGGAGCGTACCGTGATATATGACACGGTCATAAAATGCGCGTCGTAATAGTCGGGGCCGGACCGGCCGGTCTCCTGTTTTCGCTGCTGGCCAAGCGCCGCTATCCTTCCTGGCGGGTCGAGGTCGTCGAGCAGAACCTCGAAGGCGCGACCTACGGATTCGGGGTCGTGTTCTCCGAGGGCGCGCTGGCGTTTCTCGAGCGCGATGAGCCGCAGCTCTCGAATACCATGCAAGCGGCGATGGAACGCTGGCCGATGCAGCGCATCGTGCACCGCGACGAGCGCGTGGATATCGACGGCAACGGCTTTTCCGCCATCGGGCGTCTTGCGCTCCAGGAAATCCTGCGAAATCTATGCTGTAACGCAGGCGTGAGGATCGAATATGGCCGCGTCGTGACGGCGCTCGACGAGCTCGCTGGCGCGGACATCGTGGTCGGCGCGGACGGATCGAATTCGCTCGTGCGGGCGGCGCTGCACGCGCAGTTTCAGCCGAAGATCGAGCTACTTACCAACCGCTTCGCCTGGTACGGCACAACTCAGCCGTTCGATTGCCTCACGCTCACCTTCCGGCGCAACGAGCACGGTGCATTTGTCGCTCACCACTACCGCCACGCTCAGGCGATGAGCACCTTTGTCGTCGAATGCGATGAGGTCACCTGGAAAAGGGCGGGACTCGGCCGGATGGATGACGCTCAGTCGCGCGCGTACTGCGAACGCGTATTTGCGCCGGATC
>DATHJM010000497.1:0-7678 GCA_035489775.1 Burkholderiales bacterium | reverse complement strand
GCAGCGCATGCCCAAGGGCGTCATGCACGAGCTGAAGAAGTTCTACTACGACACGGCCCAGGGCAACCACGCGGGCGCGCTCGCCGCACTGATGAAGATCGTCAGACCTTCGCAAGTGCTCTTCGGCACCGACTTTCCGTTCCGCGACGGGGCCGAGGAAATCGGCGGACTTTCAGCGTACCGCTTCGCGGCGAAGGATCTGCGCGCCATCGAGCGCGACAACGCGCTGAAGCTGCTGCCGACTCTGAAGGCGTAGACGTTCCCTACGGATCGTACCCGGCGTCTTTGAGGAACCGCGCCCGGTCCCCGGGGTTGAGGCTCTCGGCGAGCTTTTGGTAGTAGATTCTCAGGTCGCTCGTCTGCCCCGGCGTCTTCTTCGCGATCACTTTGGCAATCGGCCCAAGGTAGGGCGCCAGCAGGTTCGCCGCTTTCTCGATCTCGCCGGGATCGATCGGCCTGTTCGAAAGACCGGGAGAGGAGCGGTCCGGCGCCGTTTCCGATCGCGCGCCGGCGAAAACCTTCTCGAGCGCCGCTGCAGCGAACGCCTTTGCGTCCCGCTCGGCCGGAACGCTCTCGGCGAGCAGGCGCACGAGGGTCGTGCCGTCGGTGGTGATCTTCGCCGATCTCCTGACGAGCACTCTCGCCATCGGACCGACATAAGGCGCGAGCAGCTCCTCGAGCTCACGCAGGGGCTCGACGTTCCATCCCCGGGGCGGGTAAGTCGTGTCCGGCCGGTCTTGATGGATGACCGTGGGGAGGATGGTCGCCTCGGCCGCGATCGACGCATCGCCACGGCTTTCGAAGCTCTCGGCGAGGGCCTCCGCGAATTCGCGAGCGCTGGCGTAACGGTCTTCAGGCTTCTTCGCGAGGGCCTTTGCGAGGATGGCATCGAAAACTCCGGGAACGCCCTGGGGATTGATTTCCGAGGGGTTGCGGTGGGGTTCGTGGCAGATTTTGTACCCGACGGTCTCGGTCGGGCCCTCGAACGGCTTGACGCCGGTAAGCAGCTCGTAGAGCACGACTCCGCAGGAAAAGATGTCGGTGCGCCGGTCCACCTGCTGGCCGGCATACTGCTCCGGCGACATGTACGCCGGGGTGCCCATGACGGACCCGACCTGGGTGAGGTTGGAGCGGTCGATCCGGGCAATCCCGAAGTCCGCAACCTTGAGGCGGCCGTCAGGCGTCATGATGATGTTCTGGGGCTTGACGTCGCGGTGGACCACGCCGTGTTCGTGGGCGTAGTCGAGCGCGTCCAGCAGCTTGCTCATGATTGTCATCACGTCCTGCAGTCCGAAGCGCTCCTGCCGGGCCAGGAAGTCGCGCAGCCCGCGGCCCTGAACGTACTCCATCGCTATATAGGCGAGCTGCTTGTTCTCGCCGTATTCGTAGATCCCGACGATCGCGGGATGGTTGAGACGGCCCGAGGCGAGAGCCTCGTTCTTGAACCTCGCAATGATCTGCGCCGCGAGGGTTTCGTCGACCAGTTCCTTGCGCACGGTCTTCAGCGCGACATGGCGCTGGAGCACGGGGTCGTATCCCTTGTAGACGACCCCCATCGCCCCCTTGCCGATGACTTCGACGACTTTGTACTTGCCGAGTTGCTTGAGAACTGCCACTAGCCTCCGGCCGTTATGACGGCCTTCACTCCCCGAGCATCTTCATCGCCTGCACCAGGCTCGTTCTCATGCGGTTGAACGATCCGGCGAGAGTCGCGATCTCGTCCCTGCCCTTGCTCGTGAATTCCGGGGCGTCGAGATTGCCGAGGCTGACCTCGTCTGCGATCCGCGACAGCCGGGTGACGGGCCGGATCACGATGGCATGAAGCATGAGGTTGAGGGCGACGAAGACGAAGGCGAACACCGCCGTGAGCGAGATCATGAAAACCTTGAAGGTGTCGTTGGCGCGCTTGATCGGCAAGGTCATGGGGACGGACACGATCTGCGCGCCGACCACCTCGTTCAGTTTCCAGCCGAAACCGTTCGCCGGGCCGTAGAGTTCGATCATGGTCTTGGGAGCCGCGTCCACGGTGCTGTGGCAGTACAGGCAGGCTGCGTCCTTGATCTGAAGGGGGCGGGCCATGAACAGGGCGCGGCCGCTCGGCGTGTCGCGCTCGCCGACGATTTCGACGCGGTCCGGGGCCTGGCGGAACTGGTTCACGACGTCCGTTTCCCAGTCGGTGGCGCGGTTGCGGGGATTGGTCGGGTTGAGCGTCGCTTCCTTGTAGTCGTAGTCCACGAATTTCTTGCGCAGGTCGCTGAACTGCTCGTTGGCGGCGTACGCGGGAACCGACTGCGGCAGGAACTGGTACTTAATCTGCGTCTCGAGCAGCGGGCGCACCTGCTTGGAGGTGTAGCCGCGCGTCGCGAGCGCGGATTCCATCATGATGCGGGCGTGCTGGAGGACCTCTTCGCGCGCGTTCTGCCGCAGCAGGTCGAGCGATACATAGGCGGCGATGGCCAGGCCGACCAGGAAAATTGCCAGAAACACGATGTTGAACTTGATGATCAGTCTCACGACCGCTTCCTCCTATTGTTTCGTGCCGGATTGCCCGCTCTTCGGGCCGTTCGGATCCTTCGGTTCGTACTTTTCCGGGAACAGAACCTTGTCCCATTCCGGATGTTCCCGGAGATTCTCGACCAGCTTGCGGCGAAACTCGGAGTCCTTGGATCGAATCTCGAACCGTTTCACGAAATTTCTCTTGATCGAGGGGCCCGCTTTCAGCCAGGGTTCGACCTCGGCATACGTCACCTCGTGTTCGCTCTTGGGATCGACTCTTCTGTTCTTGAACCGGTCGAGAAACGCCGGCAGGTCGTCCCGAAAGTGCCGCGGCATGTTCTTCACGAACTCCGCCGAGGGGCGCGGGCCGAGACTTGCCGGCTGTTCACCCTTGCGGCCGATGAACTCGCCGCCCTTCGCGTCCCGCGCGTTTCTCTGGGTACTCTTCTTCCCGATTTCCGAGAATCTGGCGGTCCCCGACTCGATGAAGACGTCGGTGAAGTCGTTGCCGGCGTTCAGGACCGCGGTCGCGTCGCCTGAAGTAATCTCGACGAGCGGCGTGAGGTACCGGTAGGAGGTGCCTTTGGCCGATTTTTTCTGGCTGAACTTAGCCCAGCCGGACAGCACCGCGATTTCCGAGGGGCGGCGCGTACCGCGCTCCGAAGCGATGCTCGTCAGCATGACCTGCGCCCCCTGGCTGACATTGAGGATGGCTCCGTCCTGGAACTCCATTTGCGCCTGCCCCTTGGGATCGACCGCCAATATGTCTCCGTCCCCCAGCCTCACGCCCTGAGCAGCGGTGTATTGCGTCGTGCCCCGAATCAGAGCAACCCTCCCCTCTACCAGAGTCAATGTGCCCAGCGTTTGGGCAAGAGCGGGCGCGCCGGCGCAGAACAGCACTACCGCGACCTGAAAAAAACTTCGGATCCCTCCCCGGCAGATCCCGCGCATTCCCTCCCCCCAATGTCGCTTGCCCACAGGCTTCCGGGGGCCATTCTAGAGCAGACGGTAACGGGCACTCAAGTACGACTAAGGTCGGAGCGCTAGGGTATTTTGCCGGCCTTTTGGCTTATACTTTGCGCGGCCGCCAGAATGGTTCGCGCCTGTACGATGGAAAAGAAGCCCGTAAATCTCGCCGTTCTGTTCGCCGACATCACCGGAAGCACGCGCCTGTACGAGAAGCTCGGCAACGCACGGGCGCTCGAGTGCGTCGGCCTGTGCCTCAATATCATGCGTGAATCGGCGCTCGGCTGCGGAGGCCGGGTGGTCCAGACGATCGGCGACGAAGTCCTGTGCGTGTTTCCGAGCGCCACGGCCGCAACCCAGGCCGCAACCGAGATGCAGACGCGGGTGGAGATGCAGGAACCCGTATCCGGGCAGCGCATTCAGATCCACATCGGGCTGCAATTCGGTCCCGTGCTGGAGGAGGGACAGGACGTGTTCGGCGACTGCGTCAACGTGGCCGCTCGAATGGTGAAACTGGCCAAGCCTTCTCAGATCATCGCCGGCGGCGAGTGCGTGGAAGCATTGAGCAAGCCGATGAAGGATCAGACCCGGGCCCTCGACAAGCTTCCCGTCAAAGGGCGGGAGCAGGAGGTCGATGTCTACGAGGTTCTATGGCGGCAAAGCGAGGAATTGACCTACATGGCGAGCCGGGCGCCCGGCCCGCCCAAACAGGCTCAGGCGCGGCTGTGCCTGAGGCACGGCGGGAAGGAAATGATCCTGGGCCTGGGCCGCGAGCTGATTACGCTTGGCCGTGAGAACAGCGACATCGTCATAGCGGACCGCAAGGCCTCGCGCGAGCATGCGCGGATTGAGCGCCGGCGCGATAAATTCGTTCTGGTCGATGTCAGTTCCAATGGCACTTTCGTCACGTTTCACGGTCAGCCTGAAATGGCCGTCAAGCGCGAGGAAGTCGTGCTGCACGGCCGGGGATCGATCAGCTTCGGGCACCCTTACAGCACCGATCCGACGGAAGTGGCGTCGTTCGAAGTCGAGGCTCCGGCCTGATCGCCTCGGCGCCGGTCTACCTGGCGGTCGATGCGCTGTTCCATTACTGTGGAGTATGCACACCGGGCGGGGGAGAGCGCACCCGGCCGAGAGGCGCCAAAGCGCCGTCACGCCGCGCGGCGATATTCGTGCGAGCCTTCGAGCGCGCGGGCGAGATCGATCAGGCTCGCGACGTTGTGCACCGGCAGGAACTCGTCCACGTGCGGCAACATCGCGCGCACGCCCGCCGGCCGCGCCTCGAATCCCTGGTAACGCAGGAGCGGATTCAGCCAGATGAGCTTCCTGCACGACTTGTGCAGGCGCTCCATCTCCTTGGCGAGTCCTTCGCCGACATCGCCGTCCAGGCCGTCGGAGATCACCAGCACGACCGCGTTTTGTCCGAGCACTCTGCGCGACCAGCGCAGGTTGAATTCCCGCAGGCAATTGCCGATGCGCGTGCCGCCCGACCAGTCGGCGATCGCATCGGACACCCCGACCATCGCGACGTCGACGTCGCGATGGCGCAAGTACCGGCTGATGTTGGTGAGCCGGGTGCCGAAGACGAAGCTCGTCACACGGTCCCGGTCGTTGGTGATCGCGTGCAGGAAGTGGAGAAACATCCTCGAGTAGCGGTTCATCGAGCCCGACACGTCGCACAGGACCACGAGCGGCGGATGGCGCCGCTGAGGCGAGCGCCGCTTGAGCGGGATGATCTTCGCGCCGTTCCTCAAGCTCGCGCGCAAGCTCGCGCGCAGGTCGACCCGCGCGCCGCGGGGGTCGGACTCGAAGCGCCGGGTGCGGATCTCCGGGATCGGCAGACGCAGATTCGCGAGCATTTTTTTCGCCTGCTTTATCTCCTCGCTCGTCATCGTCTCGAAGTCGGCGTGCTGCAGCACTTCCCGCGATGAAAAGCTCAAGGTCGCGTCGATCTCCGTTTCCTGCGGCAGCTCGGCGGGATCCTCCCTGGGTTTTCTCGGCTTCGGATAAAGCGCGTCGGCGACGCGGCTCGAGGCCGGGCGCGGCTCGTCACGACCCTGCCGCCCGTAGACCTGCGGCAGGAACATCGCCATGACGCGCTCTAGGAGCTGCGGGTCACGCCAGAAGATATGGAATGCCTGGTCGTAGATTTCGAACTGCTCGCGCCGGTCGAGGAACACGCTGGCGAGCGTCCAATAGAAGTCGTCGCGCCGCTCGACACCCGCCACTTCCACCGCACGCACCGCGTCGAGCACGCGATCCGGTCCGATCGGCAGACCCGCAGCGCGCAGCACGCGGGCGAAGTGCATGACGTTCTCCGCGAGGCGGCCGTCCGCTGTCATTTTTCGGCAAGCCCTCGCAGCTCGGTATCGATCACGACGCTTACGCTCTTGGCGCCGACCTTGACCGCCGCGCTCAGGCCTTGAAGGTCCCCCGGCTGAGGGTTCGCATTGGCGGATTTCGAGACGCGCGCGCCTATCACTACATTGGGGAAGGCGGACAGCTTCATCTGCGGCGCCATCGCCATCGAGTCGTCGAGCGTGAACTCGGCGGGAAGATCGCTCCCGCGCTTGCGCAGAATCGCGAGCGGCATGCGCGGACCTTCGGCCGCCCGGGCGAAGATGAAGACCGTGTCGCCGGGGGCGACTTTCCCGGCGAGCTCCGGGGCGAGCCTGACCACGCCGCTCACCCGGCTGCCGCCCTGTGATTGTTCGGGTTTCGCGACCTGTGCTTTTCCGCCCGGAGAGCCGCCCAGAGAGCGCGCCTCCGCGATGCTTGCCTGCACCCTTTGAATCATGTCGGACTCCGCCGGGAGAAGCCCCAGCGCCCGCTCCCAATGGCGTATTGCAGCAGGGTAGGCGTTCCGGTTGAAGGCGGCGGTGCCTGCGAGGAGCAGCGCCTTCACGTTGTCGGGGTCGATGGCGAGCGCGCGCCGCAGGATTTTTTCCGGCTCCCCTTGCAGCGTCCTGCCCTGCGCCATCGCGAGAGCGTCCGCGTAATCCGCGAGGAGCTGCGCGTCGCGCGGCATGCGCGCGGCGGCCTTGGCGTAGGCTTCGCTCGATTCGCCGAAGCGCCCCAGCACCGCGTACGAGCGCCCCAGCATCATCCAGCCCTCGGCATCCTCGGGGTTGTCCTTCAGGCGCACCGCGAGCCGCGAGACCAGCGCTTCGAATTGTTGCGCGCTCAATCCGTGCTGATTTGCGCCCTCGGCGGCCTGCGGCAAGAGGGCCCGTGGATTGCCGACCGCTAAGTAGACGGCGAGCGCGCAAACCGGCAAGGCGAGACCCAGTGCGAGCGCGGCGGCGCGCGTGTGCCGCGGAGATTGCGCCGGGGCGTCGCCCCTGTCCACGTCGGCGAGCAGCCGGGCTTCGATCTCGCTGCGTGCCTTTTCATGCTGGTCCGCGGCCAGCGTTCCGGCGCGCAGGTCGACTTCGAGCTCGCGCAGCTGATCACGGTATACCGCGACGTTGACGGCATCGCGCGTTGCGCCCTTGCGCGAGCCGCGGCGCAGCAGCGGCGGCACGACGAACAGCAGCGCGGCGGCGATGAGCGCAGCGCCGAGGGCGACGAACGCAGTCACCGGCGCTCCGCCTCGTTTCCGGCAAGGAGCTCTGTTGCGCGCTTGTGCTCGGAGGCGGTCATTTCGAATTCCTGCGCCGGTCGCCGGCGCAGGACTCGGCGGAGCAGGATGGCGAACCCGGCGGCAAGCAGCAGCAGCGGCCCGAACCACAGCAGCACGGTCGTGAGCTTGAGCGGCGGCCGGTACAGGACGAAGTCGCCGTAGCGGGCGACCATGTAGTCGATGATTTCCGAGTTGCTGCTGCCCTGCCGCATCTTTTCCCTGACTTGGTTCCTCAGATCCTCGGCGAGCGGCGCGTTCGAGTCGGCGATGGTCTGGTTCTGGCACACGAGGCAGCGCAGCTCGGAAGCGAGCGTCATGACCCTCTGCTCGAGCGCCGGATCCGCCGCTGCCGGGGCGGCTTCCTTCGCGGACACCCACTTGACCGTAGCGGCAAGAAGCAGGAACGCAAGGACTCTAAGCACGACCGAGCTCTTGCACCAGAGGCAGCACCTTTTCCTTGACGATCTCGGGCGTGAGCGGGCCGATGCGTTTGTAGCGGATGACGCCGAGCTTGTCGATCACATAGGTCTCGGGCACGCCGTAGACGCCGTAGTCGATGCCAACCTTGCCGTCGAGGTCGTAGATCGAGAGCTG
>DATHJM010000496.1:0-15838 GCA_035489775.1 Burkholderiales bacterium | reverse complement strand
ATCGACTGCCATACCTTTTCCACCCTGCCCCCCTTCAATATCGGCAACACCGTGCTCGGCTACGGCCTGGGGCTCGCCTCGAACTCCGGCATCGCACCCATGTTCTCCGGGCGCACTGTCACCATCATGGGCGACGGCGGTTTCTGGCACAACGGCCTCACCTCGGGCATCGCCAATGCCGTGTTCAACAAGAGCGACGGCATCCTCGTCATCATGAAGAACGGCTACACCTCGGCGACCGGCACGCAGGCCATCCCTTCCTCGCTGCACCAGACCGAGTGGAAATCCGGCGACATGAGCATCGAGCGTGCGTTGAAGGGTATCGGCGTCGAGTGGATCAAGCCGGTGTACACCTACCGCGTCAGCGAGATGACGAAGACGCTGCGCCAAGCAATGAGCTCCGCCTACAAGGGGCTGAAGGTCATCATCGCCGACGCCGAGTGCCAGCTCGAGCGCCAGCGGCGTGTCCGCCCGCAGATTGCCGCGGCCCTCAAAGCGGGCAAGCGCGTTGTGCGCACGCGCTTCGGCGTGGACGAGGACATGTGCTCGGGCGACCACTCCTGCATCCGCCTGTCGGGTTGTCCCTCGCTCACCATCAGGGCGGCCAGCGATCCGCTCAAGGTGGATCCGGTCGCGCACGTGAACAACGACTGCGTCGGCTGCGGGCTGTGCGGCGAAGTAGCGCACGCGGCGATTCTGTGCCCCTCGTTCTTCCGAGCCGAGATCGTGCAGAACCCCAACGTCCTGGACCGATTCGCCGCGCGGTTGCGCAACACCGTCATCGGCTGGCTCCAGCCGGTCGAAGGAGGAAGGTCATGACACTCCCCGAACGTCCCATCACGATCCTGATCGCCGCTCTCGGCGGCGAAGGCGGCGGCGTGCTCGCCGACTGGATCATCGCCGCCGCCACTGCGCGCGACTATCCGGTGCAGAGCACCTCGATTCCCGGCGTGGCGCAGCGCACCGGCGCCACCACCTACTACGTCGAGATCTATCCGGCGAAGATCTCGGAGCTCGGCGCAAGGCGACCGGTGATGACGCTCACGCCCGCGCCCTGCTACGTGGACGTCATGGTCGCCTCCGAATTGCTCGAAGCCGGGCGCGCGATGCAAAACGGCTTCGTGACGCACGACCGGACCACGCTGATCGCCTCGACCCACCGCATCTATACCGTCGCGGAGAAGATGCAGATGGGCGACGGGCGATTCGACAGCGAGGTCGTGCTCAAGGCGGCGCAAACGCTCGCGAAGCGCGCCATTCTGTTCGACATGCAGGCGCAGGCGAATGCAGCGGGCACGGTGATCAGCGCGGTGATGTTCGGGGCGCTGGCCGGCTCAGGAACGCTGCCGCTCTCGCGTGGCGATTGCGAGGCGGCGATCCGCTCGGGCGGCAAGGGCGCCGAGGCGAGCCTGAAAGGATTCGCCGCGGGTTACGAGCACGCCGCGGGTCCAATGACGGCGGCGAAGGAGAAAAAGCATCTGCGAAGCTCGCCGTTGGAACCGCTCAGGCCGGCCTTCCCGGATGAAACCCACGCCATCCTCGGGGAAGGCGCGGCGCGCTGCGCCGACTTCCAGGATCGCAACTACGCCAATCTTTACCTCGATCGCGTCGAGCCGATCGCGAATCTCGACAGCGCCGCGGACGGATACAAGCTGACGATCGAGACCGGTCGCTTCCTGGCGCTATGGATGTGCTATGAAGACGTAATCCGCGTCGCCGACCTGAAGACGCGTGGGAGCCGTTTCGAGCGCGTGCGGGAGGAGGTTCAGGCGAAGCCGCACGAGCCGGTGCACATTGTCGAGTTCCTCAAGCCGGGCGTGGACGAGTTCACCGCGTTGCTGCCGCGCTTTCTCGCGCGCCCGTTGAAGGCCCTGGCCGAGGCTAGCGGTCTCGCCAGCAAGCTCAACGTCGGCATGCACGTCAAGACGACGAGCATCTCCGGGTTCGTTCTGATGCGGGTGCTCGCCTGGCTGCGTCCGTTCAGGCCTCTCACCTCGCGGTGGCGCGAGGAGCAGGCGCTGATCGGCCGCTGGCTCGGCGCGATCGCCGCCGCGGCGAAGCGGGACGCAAGGCTCGCACTCGAAATTGCGCTGTGCGGCCGGCTGATCAAGGGCTACGGCGACACGCACAAGCGCGGCAAGGGCAACTTCCTGAGGATCCTCGACACGCTGGTCGAGAGCAACGCGGTGCCGGACGACCACGCCAGGATCGAAGCGATCCGCAAGGCGCGCGAGGCGGCGCTTGCCGACCCGGAAGGGCGCAAGCTCGAGCTGTCGCTGGAGACGCACGGCATCGCGCCGCTGCCGCCCAGGCCGAAGCCGGTAAAGTTCATGCGCCGGCCAAAACCGGAGAATCGCAGAGCCGCCTGAGCACAAGGGCGAGGCCACTTAACGGCGTAGTTCAGTGCCGAAGGACCCAACCGAAATCTTCACGCTGCTTCGCCCTGTCCGTTTCGCCGACTGCGACCCGGCGGGGATCGTGTTTTTCCCGCGCCTCCTCGAGATGGCGAACGATCTGGTCGAGAACTGGTTCGAGCGCGGGCTCGCCATGCCGTTCGTGGAGTTTCATCTGGAGCGGGGCTACGGCATTCCTCTGGTGAACACACGGGTCGAGTTCATCAAGGCCTGCCGTCTCGCCGAACAGCTGTCCTTCGAGCTCCGCGTCGAAGCGCTCGGCCGCAGCTCGGCGGTGCTCGCGATCCGGGCGCACGTCGGCGGCGAAGTGCGCCTGCGGCTGCGCCACAAGCTCGCGATGGTCTCCCTCGAAAGTCGCCGCGCCGTCGCCATTCCGGAGGAGTTGCGCTCACGCATGCGGCGGTTTTCGATCCCCGGGGCGGCCGCGTCGCCCGAACCGTCGACGCACGACGGGCGCGTTCCCGCCAACGCATTCCGCACGACTCAACTGGTGCGCTTCGCGCATTGCGACCCGGCGGGGATCGTCTTCTATCCGCGGTTTTTCGATCTCTTCAGCACCACGCTGGAGGACTGGTTCCAGAGCGGCCTCGAATGCCCTTTCGGGAGCGAATTCATGGTGCGGAGAAATCTGCGCATTCCGGGACTGTCGATCACGGCGGAGTTTCTGTGCCCCTGCCGGATGGGCGAGTTTCTGGACTTCGATCTTTGGGTGACGCGCATGGGGCGAAGCTCGCTCGAGCTTGCGCTCGCCGGGAGCGTCGCGGGCGAACCGCGCCTGCGCGCCCTGTGGACTGTCTGCATCATCGATTTCGCCACCTTCAAATCCACACCCATTCCCGAGGATCTGCGCGAGCGCATGCAGGCCTACCAGCGGTCCTCGTGACGGCATGCCTCCCCGATGAGCGCCCTACGCGGGGCGTTCGCCTCGACCGGATTCCCCGTGCCCGGTCGCAGTTGCCGCGACGTATTCCGGGTCCTCAGGCGGCTGATTGCCGCGCCAGGCGATGTGCAGGTCGGGCCGGAGCAGCAGGAGGTCGCGGCCGTACACCTGGCGCGGCGCGTCGTCCGGTGTGTCGAGCACGACGAGCGGCGCGCCAAAGGCCCGCAGCGCTTTTTCCAGCGCTGACGTGTCGGCGTTCGTTCGGCCGAGGCGCAGCAGCGTGTAGCCCTCGTACGGAATGTGATCCTGCATGGGCGTCCCGTCGGCGAGCCACACGTGCGGCAGGCGCGCGCCCGGCCACGTGGTCGGGTCATAGACGCGGAAGCGGTGCTCGGGCCCGCCGGGAATGACGCACACAATCGGCGAATCGACGTAGCGGTAGCCGAGCTCTGCGCCGATCATCTCGTTCGACTTGGGCTGCTCGACGCTGGCGACGCGCACAAGGTTCTCACGCGTGGCGGCGCCCTCCGGAGTGCTCTCGCGAATGTCCGGCCGGTATTGCGCGTGCCATTTGCGCCGCCCGAGCGAAGCGTAGCGCGAGGCTCCGACGTTGCGCTCGCCGACTTGCCGCCGCTCCGTTTCGTACGAATCGAGCAGCGCCGGCCCACCCCATCCCTGCAGGGTCGCCGCGAGCTTCCAGGAAAGATCGATCGCGTCGCCGACGCCGGAGTTCATGCCGAGACCCCCGGTAGGTATGACCAGGTGCACGGCGTCGCCAGCGAGGAACACACGGCGATCCCGATAGCGGTCCGCCAGCAACAGGTTCTGCCGCCACGGAGCGCAGGTAAGCATCTCGTACTTCACCGGAATTGCGACGGTGCGCTCGAACATCGCCTTCATGTCGGCGTCCTTCTCGACCACGGCGTGCAAGGTGAAGTGCTTCGTCGAGTCCTGCATTATGAGAAAGGTGCCGTTGCCGTCGGCGACGTGATAGTGGCGCCCCTTGCCGGGGCCGTTTCCGATGGGGATGCGCTCGAACAGCTCGTCGCAGCGATACAGCGCCTGGCGCAACTCGAGAATGTTGTATTCGCCGCGCAGCTTGATGCCGAGCTGCTTGCGCACGGTGCTCGCGCCGCCGTCGCAGCCAACCATATAAGACGCGCCGATCGTGCCGCCCGTGCCGTTCGCGTGCTTTACGCGCGCCGTGACCCCGGACTCGTCCTGGTCAAATGATTCGAGCCGGCAACCGTAGCGTACGGTTACCGAGGGCAGCCCCTCGGCGATCGACTTCAGCAGCGGCTCCAGCGTGTACTGCGAGATGAGCTGGTACGGTTCCAGCGGCATGCTCCCGTCGCTGCACGCGCGGATATCGGCGCGCGCCCTCTTCACCGAAGGGTAGGGCAGATGCAGGAGCGGCGGCTCGGCCAGCGAAAGGATGATGAACACGTCCATCGGGACGTCGCCGCGCAGGCCGGCGGCGCGGACCATGTCGGCGATCCCCATGCGCCGGAAGATTTCCATGGTGCGCGCATTGCATCGTTCCATCTTCGGCAGGAACTGCGGCGCTTCCTTCTGCTCGATCAGGGTGCAGCGAACGCCGCGCCTGCCGAGGTCGATGGCGAGAGTGAGACCGACCGGCCCGCCACCGACGATGAGGACCTGTGTGTCCATCGGGCGTATTCTGCCTCACCCGCCAGGCGCGGGGCAGCGCTCGACGCCATGGAGCTCGGCTCGAAGGGTTTGGTGAGCTTGTCTTCGGGCGCGACCGCCGCGCTACGCCGCGCCGACCCGGAAACCGCCGTCTGGAGTCAGCTCGAATCGCCCTTCCCGCACAGCCCGCAGCCAGCGGGCGGTGCGCGTCAGACCCCCGAAGCAGAAGAAATGGACACCGGCGATCGGCGCTCCGCCCGGGCGTGCAATGTCTCTCACAACGGCCTCCGGGCCGGCTTCAACCAGGAGGCGCGTGATCGCCCGGGGCCGCGCCTTGAGAGCGCGGACCGAATTCCCGATCCCGCAGAGCGCCGCAAATCGCAGCAGGCGGGGCAGGCTCGCCGGACCCGAGAGCCCTGCACGCACGGGCAGCCCGTGTCCTTTCATCTTCGCCGCCCAGACGAGCACCGGCTCGGATTCGAAGCAGAACTGCGTCACCACCTGCAGATCGAGACCAGCCCGCCGGGCGAGGTTTTTTTTGGCGGACAGCGCCGTCTCGAGCGCGGTTGCCGCTATCTTGGGATGACCTTCGGGGTAACCCGCTACCCCGATATGCACGACCCCATGACGCTGGAACAACCCGGTTTCGAGCAGGGTGCGGCTCGAATCGAACGGCCCGCTTGGCCGGTCGCTGTCGCCGCCGATCACAAGGGCGCTGTCTACCTCCGCCTCGCCGGCTGCGCGCGCAAGGTATTCATCGAGCGCGTCGCGGCTGGCGATCCGGCGTGCCGCAACGTGGGGGACCGGGCGAAAGCCGGCTCGTCTCAGGCGTGTGGCCAGGGCCACGGTTCCGTGGTAGGTCTGTCCCGGCGGCATGCTGATATAAACCGCCGTTCCCGGTTCCAGCAGGTCGGTGCACGCGTCGATCTCGGCAGGATCGCGCGATGACAACTCGAGCGAAGCCCCCACAAGCAGAACTTGAATGTTTCGGCGCTCGTCCTCCGGGGGCGGTCGCACGAATCCTGTGGCGGAATGAGGTTCCATGGTGAAGCCCGCCGCGCGCACGTCAATCGCGTTTGCGCGAGATCACGTAAGACTCGTCGAGGAACCACAGCCCCCTGTGGCGGCGCAGCACGTCCTGAGTGGCTTCCAGGTAACCCCGGTCCCCCATGACCTCGCTCAGGCGCTGATCCTCGATCTGCGCCACGTAAACAGCGGCGTTCCACGCGGCGAGCAGAGTCGAGGTGCCGATCGCGTCGCTGATTTCCTCCGGCAGCGTGTGCATCTCGTAGCGGAATATCGAGCGGTTGTCGGCGTAGGCGTTGAAGTTGAGGTCGCGGCCGTCTGCCCCGAGCACGGCGCGGGTGGCCTTCAGGAGCGAGTGGCGATCGGTCTGGAACGGATTTTCTCCGGGCCAAATGCGCTGCACGATCTCCAGCCCCGGGTCCCGGCCGTGGGAATGGATCGCAATCATCCGCCCGCCCGGCGCCAGACTCCGCGCGAGCGGCGCCAGGACCTTGGAGGCCTTGAACTCGGCAGAAGCACGGGCACGGTATGGCTGGGACGCGATGACCAGATCGTAGTCGGCGCGAGCGACACCGCGGCGAGGTAACACCTGGTCGAGGAGGAATTTGTGATCTTCCCGGTAAAACACCAGGACTACCGGCTTCGCATAGGCGGAATTGCCGCTCGTCTTGCTGACCGACGCACGCCAGTGCTCGCTCAGGAACGGCTGCAGCTCGGTGATCTGCTGTTCGAACTCGCTGGAGGTCGCTCCGGTCAGCGCGACCTCTTTCCAGGCGAGACTCGTGGCGGCTGTGACCGATTTTGGCGTGAGCCACGGCGCCTCCGAGTAGTAGAGATTGGTCATGACCAGGACCGTCGCCGGATGCTCGAAGAAGCGATCCGGCATGCGATCGAGAGCGAGGCGTACGTCCTCCAGGCTGATTTCCTTGCCGACGATGTAGAAAGGCATCGTGGGATAGCGCTGGTGCATGGCGCGCATGACGCGGGCGAGCACGGTGCCGTCGCCGACGCCGGCATCGAACACCCTCACCGCGGGAGGCCGCGGATGAATGTTGGCGAGTTCCATGGCGACGCGCTGCGCGACCACCCACTTCTCGCTGCAAGTGCTGACGAACAGCAGGTATTTCTGGCGGTTGTCGTAGAAACGGAAGTTGGTCTTCGATTCGTCCTTCGCCCCGGTGGCCACGGCGATCCCGGGTTGATCCGCCACCGCGCCTCCGCTGCCGGTCAGACTCCCTGCCGAGGACCTCAGCCGCACCAAGCCGCGGGTCTCGATCGATCGATGCTCCGACATGAACGTGCGCACGCGCTCCATGGTCTCCATGGTTACGCGGCCGCCGATCCGCAGCCGGCTCACGAGTTTCCCGTCGTTTACGGCGTGCCGCCCGAAAGTCGACTCGGCCATGCCGACGCGCCTGCAGTAATCTGCGATTTCGCTCAACAACTGCTCAGCCGTCACGACATTCCTCCTGTGTCCTTCCCTCATGAGCGACTGCTGCTTGGCGCTATTACAAGACGCTCCGGAACGAGGGTCAACCACAATTCGGCCCATCGCGAAGGTGGGATAAATAGTGGGACAAATCCCACCACTATAAGTGAGCGAACGCTCACATCTAAAGAATATAATTAATATATATAATTATCAATACATTATGCAAGTAATCCTACGAATATGAGAAACGGCATCGGGAGCAGTCTTCTTTGGAGTTGAACCCGGTTTGCTCTGCGCCGGAACGCCAGCTGTGGGGCTCGACTACAAAGAGTGGGCAGAGCCCACACCGGAGATTTCCTGGCCATGAGGGGACGCATTGCTCGCCCCCAGCCATCGCAGGCCACTCCCCCCAAGTTGCCGCGGCCGCCCCCTTTGACGGAGAATCGCTTCTCGGCCCTCCGGAGAAGCCAGATGTCCGCCGTGCTGCAATCCAGCGTTGCCGCCGCCCGCAAGGCGTTCTACGACAAGATCGACAAAGCCAATGTCACGCCATTGTGGGAAGTGCTGCACAACCTCATCACCGCCACGCCCAGCACGCCGTGCAAGCCGCATCTTTGGAAGTGGGATCAGATGTGGCCCTGGATCCAGGAGGCCGGACGGCTGATCAGCGCGAAGGAGGCCGAGCGACGCGTTTTGGTGCTGGAAAACCCCGGACTGCGGGGCCGCTCGAGCATTACCCACGCCCTTTACGCCGGGCTGCAGCTGATCCTGCCCGGGGAAGTTGCCCCCTTGCATCGGCACTCGCAGTCCGCGCTGCGCTTCATCTTGCTCGGCAAGGGCGCCTACACCGCGGTGGACGGTGAGAAAGTGACGATGAGCGTGGGCGATTTCGTGATCACGCCGTCGTGGACTTTCCACGACCATGGCAACCCGTCGGACGAACCGATGGTGTGGCTGGACGGCCTCGACGTCCCGCTCGTCGAATTGCTCGATGCCCAGTTCATGGAAAAGGGCCCGCAGGAACACCAGCACACCCACCAGACCGAGGGCGACAACCTCGCGCAATTCGGCAATACCATGAAACCCGTGGAGTACAGGGCGAAGAGCCGCACCTCGCCGCTTTTCTGGTATCCGTACCAGCGTACCCGCGAGGCGCTCGAGACGCTGAGGCAGGCCCATGACGCGCACCCCTGCTGGGGCCACAAGCTTCAATATACGAATCCCGTGACAGGCGATTGGGCGATGCCGACCATCGGTACCTTCATGCAACTCCTCCCGAAAGGATTCAAAGGCAAGAACTATCGCTCGACCGACTCGACCGTGTACGCCGTGGTCGAAGGCGGGGGAAGGTGCCTGGTCAACGGCGAGACGCTCACCTTCGGACCGAGAGACGTGTTCGTCTGCCCATCCTGGATGCCTTACCGCCTCGAAGCAGACGAGCAGGCCGTGCTTTTCAGCTTCTCCGACCGGCCGGTGCAACAGGCGCTCGACCTCTGGCGCGAAGCGCTTTAGGCCGTAGCGACTGGCCGGGGGCCGTCCACGGGCGGCCTTGCCTATGAACGCCGGAAAAACCAACTACGACCTGCTCTACAACCCGCGTCTGGTCGTCTCGGATTTCGAGCGGATTTTCGAGCGCTGGGAGGGGGACTCGGAGCGGGCGCGCGCAAGCCTCGAGGGTTACCTCGACGTGCCTTACGGCGCGAGCGGCGCCGAAAAACTTGATGTTTTCAGACCCAGGGGAGCGAGCCGCGGTTTGCTGATGTACATCCACGGCGGCTATTGGCGCTCCCTAGACAAGAAGCGGTTTTCGTTCGTCGCGCCGGCATTGGTTCAGGCTGGACTCACTGTGGCGATTCCGAACTATGCGCTCTGTCCTGCGGTGCAAGTCGAAGACATCGTGATGCAGATGGTGCAGGCCTGCGCCTGGCTCTACCGCA
Organism: Burkholderiales bacterium; assembly: GCA_035489775.1. Classification (GTDB taxonomy): domain Bacteria; phylum Pseudomonadota; class Gammaproteobacteria; order Burkholderiales; family SG8-39; genus VBDM01. The sequence continues at coordinate 6,499 of DATHJM010000496.1, read as the reverse complement.
ACGGCGCCAATTTCGGCACGCCCGCTGGCAAGCTTTACGTCTGCGGGCATTCCGCGGGAGGGCATCTCGCCGCGATGATGCTAGCCTGCCTGTGGCCCAAATACTCCCCCGACTTGCCGAAGGAAGTGGTGGCGGGCGCGCTCTCGATCAGCGGATTGTATGACCTGACCGAGATCGTGAAGGTGCCTTCGGTGAACGGCGACGTGCGCCTCACCGAAAGGTCCGCGCTCAAAGTAAGCCCCGCTTTCATGCCGCCGGCGACCGGCGCGCCGTTCCACACCGCGGTCGGGGAGAACGAGAACGAAGGGTTTCACGTTCAGAACAGGTTGATCGCCGAAAAATGGGGCAAGGTGCGCCGCGCCGACATCCCCTGCCCCGGCGCGAATCATTTCACCGTGCTCGATCAGTTGTGCGACCCGGACAGCGGCTTGTTCAAGGCCGTGCTGAAAATGATGAGCGTGTAGGCCGGAGCCGGGTGGGTCGCGGATGAATCCCAAGCAACTCCTCATCGAGAGCTTCCACGCCGCAGTAGCTGCCGCCGACCCGCTCAAGATCCTTCCCCCGCATCTGCCGGCCCCGCCTTCCGGCAGGACCCTGGTGATCGGCGCGGGCAAGGCCGCGGCCTCGATGGCGCTCGCGGTCGAACAGCATTGGCCCCAGGACGCGGCGCTGGAAGGTCTGGTCATCACCCGCTACCGGCACGGGATGCCAACTCGCCGGGTCAGCGTGATAGAAGCCGGACATCCTGTTCCCGACGAAACCGGCGAGTCCGCTGCGAAGGAAATTCTGCAACGGGTCACAAACCTTGGGTCTGGCGACCTGCTGCTCGCCCTCATATCCGGCGGCGGTTCGGCGCTGCTCAGCCTTCCCGTTGAGGCCGTTGGCATGGAAGCGCTGAAAGCGACGACGAGGGAACTGCTCCGAAGCGGTGCGCCGATTCAGGACATCAACACCGTGCGAAAACACCTTTCGGCGATTCAAGGGGGCCGGCTTGCCGCCGCATGCAGGGCCCCGGTGCTCGCACTGATCATTTCGGACGTTACGGGCGACGATCCCACCCACATCGCCTCCGGTCCGTGCGCGCCGGACCCGACGACATACCGCGACGCGCTCGAAGTTCTCCATCGCTACGGTGTCAACGCGGCTCCGGCGGTCAGGGAACACCTGGAGCGAGGCGCGGGCGGAAAGGTTTCGGAAACACCCAAACCAGGGGACAGGATTTTTGCGCACGTCGAAAACCGAGTCGTCGCCACCGCACGGCAGGCGCTGCGCGCCGCGCAGGAATTTTTCCATGAGCACCGGATTCAGACCATGAACCTCGGCGACAGCGTGACGGGCGAGGCATCCGAAGTGGCGAAAGTGTACGCAGCGCTCGCGCGCCAAATCGCACAGCATGCTGACCCGATGAAGCCACCGGTCGCGCTGATTTCCGGAGGCGAATGCACGGTTACCGTGCGCGGCAACGGGCGCGGCGGACGCTGTAGCGAATTCCTGCTGTCCCTCGGGATAGACCTCGCTGGCAACCCGAACGTCTACGCAATCGCCTGCGACACGGACGGCATCGACGGGTCGGAAGACAACGCGGGTGCGGTACTTTTGCCCGAGTCGCTCATGCGCGGCGCAGGTCTCGGGCTCGACGCCAAGAAACTGCTCGCCGACAACGACGCGTACGGGTTTTTCTCGCGGCTAGAAGACCTTGTCGTAACGGGGCCGACTCGGACGAACGTCAACGACTACCGGGCGATACTCATCCGCTGAGCCGGCGTGCGCTTGCGATAGCGCCGCGCGCCCGTCCCATCATCGAGAACCGGCCGGGCAACGCTCTCCAGAAAGCCTTGCTGGATGTCCGAATCCCAGCTGTCGGACCCGTTTTCTGGTGCGGCAACGGCCAGGATTCTGCCATGGAACCCAAGCGGGTAAACCCGATCGGGTAAACCCGTCAGGGGATCCCCTAGAGAATCCTAAGGTATTTCGTGGCCGGATTTAGGAAACCACCCAATGTCTCAACACCTTCGCGTAGCGGATCATGGACGCTTCTCGAAGGGCTTGGCCGACGGAAACAAGAAAAAAGCCGTTAAGCGAGAGCGAACATGATACCCCCTGTCCACCACAAGGAAACGCGCACGCAGCGCGGGAAGGCGTTTATTCCGGCGCTGGCGCTGGGCATTGGAATCGCGGTTTCGATCGTGGTGTCCTTCGCGATACGGGACAACATCGAGCGTGAAGCCAAACTGCGCTTCGAGCGCCAGGCGAGCGACGCGCAGCACGTGATCGCGGCGCGGATTCACTCCTACGCCGACGTCATGTACGGACTCAGTGCGCTGTACAACGCCTCTTATCCGGTCACACGAGCGGAGTTTCACAACTACGTAACAGGCCTCGATCTGGAACACCGCTACCCCGGATTCTGGACCTTCAACTACGCCGAGTATGTTCCCCACAAGGCCAAGGCCGGGTTCACGGCGCAAGTAAGAAAGGACACCAGCCTCGACCCGCGCGGCTACCCGAAATTCACCGTCATTCCTCCCGGCGACCGGCCGGAATACTACGTATTGACTTATGTCGAACCGATGGCTGGAAACGAATCCGTCTTCGGTCTGGATATCTCAAACAATCCCTCGGCAGCCAATCCGCGGGCCATAGCGGAGGCCCTGTCCCGCGCCCGCGACAGCGGCAGTCTGACTTCCTCGGGCCAATTGCTTCGAATCACGAAGGGAGAAGTGCGCTCTACGAGCCTCGCCGTGCGGCTGCCTGTGTACCGGTCCGGCATGCTGCTGGAAACCGTTGAGGAGCGGCGCGCGGCCTATCTCGGCTCAGTCGGCGCGGCATTCATCGTCAAGAAACTGATGCTAAACGTATTGGACGAACGCGCGCTTGAGTTCATGCGTTTCAAGCTCTACGAGGCGGGCCCGACGCCGAAATACATCACCGGGCTTGCGGTCAGCGCCGACCGACTCCTGTTCGACAGCAAGGAACTGTCCAAAATCCCCGGTGCCGTGTCCGATTCGAACGGCGAAGATTCCTACTTCCGGACGGTGCTGCCAATAGAAACGGCTGGGCGGGTCTGGGAGGCCCATTTCAGCACGCCAATCAAAACTGTAGTTGGCGGAGTCGGCCTGGCTCTGCCTTGGCTGGTGCTCGCGGGCGGAGTGCTTTCGAGCCTGCTCCTCTTCGCGGTGTTCTACTCGATGACCTCGTCGCGCGGCCGCGCAGTCGAGATGGCCAACGTGATGACCAAGGACCTGCGCCAAAGCGAGGCGAGCCTGGCGCAGGCGCAGCGTATCGCTCAGCTGGGCAACTGGTCGCTGGATCCGGTCTCACGGACCATGACGTGGTCGGAGCAAACTTACCGGATCCTGGGCCTGCAACCGTCGGCGGCATCCGCGCACTACGGCGAACTGGTTGGCCGGGTGCATGAAAAAGACCGCGCGGCTCTGGAGCAGGTGCTGCAGCGCGCGGCCCAGACCGGACGGGAATGCGAAATCGATCATCGCATTTCCTCGGGCAAGGGAGAAACCCGCTGGGTACACACCATCGTCCAACCCGAGCAGCACGATGAAAAGATTCTTTTGCACGGAACCATCAGGGATATCACGGACGGCAAGCTTGCTGCCGTTCGCCTGCAGGCTGAGCACGGCGTCACCCAGCTGGTTGCCGGCGCAACCGATCCGGACGAGGTCATGCCCGGAATCATCGAAACCTTGTGCACGGGGCTGAGTTGGGAGTGCGGCGCCTACTGGAGCCTCGACAAGGACGGCGCGCTCCTGCGATGCGCCGCCTCCTGGGGGGAAAACACGTCCGCCATCCAGGAGTTTCTCGCGCTCACCAAGAAGATGTCCGCCCCTTCCGGCGTGGATCTGCCCGGGCGGGCGTGGGCAAAGGGCGGACCGCTCTTTGTCGAGGACATCGGCTCCGAACAAAGCTTCAGCCGGATGCAGGCCGCCTTGCAGGCGGGCCTGCACGGGGCGCTCGCTCTCCCGATTACATCGGGGGGCAAGACGTTCGGGGTCATCGAGTTGTTCGGCGCCCAGGCGATCCGTTCAGAAGAGGCGCTGATGCATTGGCTGCATTCCCTCAGCGCGCAGATCGGGCAATCCTTCCAGCGCAAAGTTGCCGAAGATCGGCTGAGGTACATCGCGACCCACGATTCCCTGACCGACCTGCCCAACCGCAGCCTGTTCAACGAGCGCCTGCGCCACGCGCTGCACCAGGGCACGCGCTACAACCGCGGCATCGCGGTGATGTTCATCGATATCGACCGCTTCAAGGTCGTGAACGACTCTCTGGGGCACAGCGCCGGGGACCGCCTGCTTCAGGACTGCGCCAAGCGGCTCACCGAATGCCTGCGCGAGAGCGACACGGTCGCACGGCTTGGGGGAGACGAATTTGTGGTCATGGTCGAAAATTTCACGGCGCCGAAGGACGCGATCGCAGTCGCCCAAAAGGTGCTCACCGGCCTGGCAAAGCCGTTCTTCGTGGACGGACAGGAGTTCCTGATGTCCGCAAGTATCGGCATCAGCATCTTCCCGGGCGACGGGGAAGATGCGGAGACGCTGCTCAAGAACGCCGACATCGCAATGTACCGCGCCAAGGACCAGGGGCGAAACAACTACCAGTTCTACTCGGCGCAGATGAACAAGCACACGTTTGAACGCCTGGCGATGGAATCCAGTCTGCGCCGTGCGATCGACCGCAACGAGTTCCTGCTGCACTACCAGCCCAAGCTCGATTTGCGCACCGGCGCAATCGCGGGTGTGGAAGCGCTGGTGCGCTGGCAGCATCCCGAGTGGGGCATGGTCTCGCCGGCCCAGTTCATTCCGCTTGCCGAGGAAACCGGACTCATCGTGCAAATCGGAGAATGGGTCCTGAAGACCGCCTGCGAGCAGAACAAACGGTGGCGCGACCAGGGCATTCCGCCGATGCGCGTCGCGGTGAATCTCTCCGCGCGCCAGTTTACGCAAAAGACCCTGCTGAGCGACGTCGCCAGGATTATCGCTCAGAGCGGCCTGACCCCGGATTGCCTCGAGTTGGAAATCACCGAAAGCCTGGTGATGCATAACCCCGAGGGCGCGGCCGAGACACTGCACAAGCTGAAGGACATGGGGATCAGCCTCTCGATCGACGATTTCGGCACCGGCTATTCCTCGCTCGCGTATCTGAAACGGTTCCCGATCGACTGCGTCAAGATCGACCGCTCGTTCATCAAGGACATCCCGACAGAAGCCGACGATATGGCGATCACCAACGGCATCATTGCGCTCGGGCACAGCCTGCGGCTGAAAGTCATCGCCGAGGGCGTCGAGACAAAGGAGCAGCAGGATTTCCTGCGCAGCAACGGCTGCGACGAAATGCAGGGCTTTTTGTTCAGCAAGCCGCTCCCTGCTGAGCAGGTAACGACCTTGCTGAAAAGCCATTCTCATAAACCGACTTTAAATGTCGTAGAACCACGGAAAAGAGCCTGAACTCCGGATAACCCCGGCATCGACTCTGTACCGCCTGCTTTTAAATTTCAGGAGGAGAAAATAAAAGTGATAGCCCAATTGACCACCCGACCCGTGCAGCAAGTACTTGCCGCAATACAGGCGCTCGATCTCGAGCCCGTCAAAACGAGAATGATGGACTCCGTGCGGGGAGAAGGCTGGACGCGCGAATACGCCGACGGCATAGAGATGACGTACAAGAACTATCTCACCATGCTGGTGAAGCACCCCGAAGACGCAGAGGAAATCGCTCTGAGCGAGGACACGGACGAGTTCTGGCATACCCACATTCTGCAGACCATCAAGTACGCAGACGATTGCCAGGAAATGTTCGGCAACTTCCTGCATCATTCTCCGCATCTCGAAGACATCACGCCTGCATACAACGAGAAAAAGATTGCGTCGGCGGAGAAAACCCGGCGCCTGTATGAACAGGAATTCGGGGCCGGAACGGATGCAGCCTGGTCCGGGAGCGTCATCAAGGCCGGAAATGTGGCATCATCCGGCGCCAGCATCCGTGCCGTAAACACCGCTTCATCGGGCGCGAGCATACGTGCTGGAAACACAGCTTCGTCTGGTGCTAGCATCCGTGCCGGCAACGCAGCTTCGTCTGGTGCGAGTATTCGTGCTGGAAATGCTGCTTCATCGGGCGCTAGCATCCGTGCCGCAAACGCAGCTTCGTCTGGCGCCAGCATCCGCGCTGGTAACGCTGCTTCATCTGGCGCGAGCATTCGTGCTGGAAACGCGGCTTCGTCCGGCGCTAACATCCGTGCCGGTAACGTGGCTTCGTCCGGTGCCAGCATCCGGGCCGCGAAAGCTGCATGGTTCGGCGCGAGCATCCGTGCCGGCAACGCGGCTTCGTCTGGCGCGAGCATCCGTGCTGCAAATTACGCTCGGCTCAGCGTGCCGATGTTAAAGGCTGCCTAGGCGGACAGTCCTCCGCACCCGCGGAGATCGCAACAAAAAAGGCCGGAGCGATCCGGCCTTTTCTTTTGGTCAGGCGAAATGGCTACTCTTTG
>DATHJM010000495.1:0-2635 GCA_035489775.1 Burkholderiales bacterium | reverse complement strand
TCACCCACACTTCGAACGCGTGCTTGCGGCCGTTCTCGACGTGGCCGACGAACAACGCGAACTGGCCGTGGGGGTGCTCGATCATGTAGGTCCAGGCCGGGTTGCCGCCGGCTAGGTTCGGCCGGCCCGGCCAGCGCAGGGACGCGAGCACCGGCTCGGGCACGGCCTTGATCTCGATCCTGCGGTTGCGGTCGTTGCCGACGAAGTCCTGCGGCCGGGATTGCGGCCCGACCGAAAGCACCGACCCGATGACGTTGTTCGGCCGGTAGGTCGCAAGGCCCTTCAAGCCGGACTTCCACGCCTCGAAATAAAGGTCCTGAAATTCGGGGTAGGGATAGTTTTCCGGTACATTCACCGTCTTCGAGATGCTCGTATCGATATAGGGCGCCACGGCGGCGACCATTTTCTCGTGGGCCGAGGCCGAGAGCTCGAGCGCGGTGACGAACCAGGGCGGCAGCTTCTGCATGTCGCCGCCCGAATGTTTATAGAGCCGCCAGGCGTAGTCCTCGACCGGGAATTCCTTCATCGTGCCGTCCGCTTCGCGCTTCTTCCTCGTGTAAGTCCAGGAGAAGGGCGGCTCGATGCCGTTCGAGGCGTTGTCGGCAAAGGCGAGGCTGATGGTGCCGGTGGGCGCGATCGAAAGCAGATGGCTGTTGCGGATGCCCTGCTTGCGGATGAGCGCTTTCAGCTCCGCGGGCAGTCGCGCTGCGAAGCTCGTCCCCGAGAGATACATGTCGGCGTTGAAGAGCGGGAACGCGCCGCGTTCCTTCGCCAACTCGCTTGAGGCCCGATACGCGGCATCGCGCATAAACTCCGAAATCCTCGCCGCCGTCTCGCGCGCGGCCTCGCCGTCGTAGCGCAGGCGCAGCATGACGAGCGTGTCGCCCAGGCCCGTGAACCCCAGGCCGACGCGGCGCTTTGCCATCGCTTCCTCGTGCTGCGCCTTGAGCGGCCAGGCGGTGACGTCGAGCACGTTGTCGAGCATTCGCACCGAGACTTCGACCACCTCGGAGAAGCGCTCGTAGTCGAACGCGGCCTTGTCCGAGAACGCGTGGCTCACGAAACGGGTGAGGTTGATCGAGCCGAGGCAGCAGCAGCCGTAGGCAGGGAGAGGCTGCTCGGCGCACGGATTCGTGGCCTCGATCGCCTCGCAGTAATTGAGATTGTTGTCCTGGTTCATGCGGTCGATGAACAGGATCCCCGGTTCCGCGTGGTCGTAGGTCGAGCGCATGATCTGGTCCCACAGCTCGCGCGCGCGCACCTTGCGATACACCCACTGGCCGTCGGCTCTCTGGTAGGCGCCAGCTGCGAGGGTGTCCGCGTGCGGCCGCGCCTTGTGCGCCAGTTCGATTTCGCGGTCGGCTTCGACCGCCTGCATGAAGGGGTCGCTGACGCCGACCGAAACGTTGAAGTTGGCGAGGTCGCCCTCGTCCTTGGCGTGGATGAATTCCTCGACGTCGGGATGGTCGCAGCGCAGCACGCCCATCTGCGCGCCGCGGCGCGCCCCGGCCGATTCCACCGTTTCGCAGGAGCGGTCGAACACGCGCATGTAGGACACGGGGCCGCTCGCGCGCGAGCGCGTGCCCTTGACTTCGGCGCCCTTGGGACGGATCGAAGAGAAGTCGTAGCCGACGCCGCCGCCGCGGCGCATGGTCTCGGCGGCTTCCTGCAACGCGGTGTAGATCCCGGGCTTGCCGTCAACGACTTCCGAGATCGAGTCGCCCACAGGCTGCACGAAGCAGTTGATGAGCGTGGCCTGCATCGGGATGCCGGCGGCCGAATTGATTCGGCCGGCGGGGATGAAGCCGGCTTGCATCGCCTCATGGAAGCGCCGCTCCCAGTGGGCGCGCTTGTCCTCGCGCTCGGCAGCGGCGAGGGCGCGCGCCACGCGAGCCCTTACGTCCTCGATGGTCTGCTCTTTGTCCTTGGCGTATTTCTCGAGCAGCGCCTCGCGGCAGATCGGCTGGTCGGGAAGCGCGGCTTCGGCGATGGGGGTGAGCGATTCGTTCATGGTGACTCTACTATATAGGTTGTCGGAGTTTGAAGCTGCGGCCCGGGCCGGTCGACAGCGCGGGTGTTACTGTGATTACATACAGTATATGTCGGGTAGGGGCCTTCGGCAAGGCCGTTAGTGACCGGGCAGCCACGAATTGTACCGGCGAGCGCCCTCGGCGGGGGACCCCGCGGGCTTGTTCACGTACCATACGTCCCCATATCCGGCTCTACGGGGGCAGAAAGCGATGACATCCAGCACGAGCGCAGTCCGCGAAGCCACCCGCATCGTCACCGCGCACCGCCAGCGCGAAGGGGCGGGCTTTATCGTGCGGCGGCCCGTACCGAGCGCGGGGTTGGAGCTGGCCGATCCGTTCCTGCTGCTCGACGAGATGGGGCCGGTCGATTACGGTCCCGGCGAGGCGGTCGGCGCGCCGGACCACCCGCATCGCGGCTTCGAAACGATCACCTACATGCTGGAGGGCGAGTTCGAGCACGAGGATTCGGCCGGGCATCGCGGCGTGCTGCGCCCGGGCGACGTGCAATGGATGACCGCAGGTGCCGGGATCGTGCATTCCGAGATGCCTTCGCAACGGATTCGCGAGAAGGGCGGCCGCGTGCACGGCTTCCAGATCTGGGTGAA
>DATHJM010000494.1:0-8430 GCA_035489775.1 Burkholderiales bacterium | reverse complement strand
TTCCATAGGGGCGCGAATTGGGCGTCGGCGGCGTGAGCAGCCTGATCTCCCCGGACTTCGGGTCGAGCCGCCCTATCCGGTTGGCGCTCTGCACTGTAAACCACAGGATTCCGTTCCGGTCGAAGATCAGCGTGTGCGGATCCCTGGCGCTGGGGTCCGGCATCCTGTATTCGGTGACCGCGCCCGACTTCGGATCGAGCTTGCCGATCAACGCCCCGGTGTTTCCGGTATACCAGATGTTGCCGTCCACGTCCTCGACAAGGCCATGCGGCCCGGAGTGCGCCGTCTTCACCGGATATTCCCTGATCTTGCCGCTCTTCGGATCGACGCGGCCCAGCACATTGGCCATCTGGCCGGTGTACCAGAGCGACCCGTCCCGCGCCGCCAGCGGATCGTGCGGCCGCGATCCGGGCGTGGGCACCTGCCAGATCTTCATCGAAACCCTGAGCGGCCCCTCGATCACTGCGCCGGCGGGCTTCGCCTTCTCAGGAAAGTTCTTGATCAGGTACTCGCTGATCGGGGCAATCTGATCCTTCGGTATCGGCGCACCGTGATTCACCATCATTCGCATGACCGTGTTCCAGCCCTGCGGCGTGTATCCGGACCCGGCGCGAAACTGATGGCAGCCGGTGCATTGCGCGGCCACCAATTCCTTTCCCTTTCCCTCCGGCAGCTCCTGTCCGCGCGCGAGGAGCGCAGGGACCGACAGGGCGGCCGCCGCCAGGAACAGAGGTAATTTTTTCATCCGGCCTTTTTTAGAGCGTATCCGTAAGCGAGGTTGGTGCGCCCCGCGCCGTGCTTCTTCGGGGCTCATCGGGGTCTCCTCGGAAGGCGGTTGCATCTGCCGGCTATTTGTTTTGCGAAAGTTACTGCGAACGCAGCGGGAAGTCCAGCATGGGCTACACTTGGAGCGCCGCTCATCGCGCGGCAAAGCGGGCCAATCTGGAAAATGTTGCGCTGGCTTAAGGTCTTGTTCGCATTGTGGGCGCTGTCGCCCTTCCTCGCGTGGGCGCCGGGGCCCCCGGTTGTCCTGCTCACGGTCAACGGCGCCATTGGGCCGGCCGTTGCCGATTACGTTCACCGCGGCATCGAGCACGCCGGGAAGCAAGGGGCGCAACTCGTGGTGCTGCAGATGGACACCCCCGGCGGCCTGGACACTTCGATGCGCGCCATCATCAAGGACATCCTCGCCTCGAGCGTGCCGGTGGCTGCCTTTGTCGCGCCGGGCGGGGCGCGCGCGGCGAGCGCCGGGACCTACATTCTGTACGCGAGCCATATCGCTGCGATGGCCCCGGCGACCAATCTGGGCGCGGCAACCCCCGTCGCCATAGGGGCCCCCGGCGGGGGCGCCCGGGACGAGGACGGCAAGGCCGACGGCAAGGCCGGCGGCAAGGGCGGCGAAAAGGGCGGCGAAAAGGCCGGCAAGACCGGAAAAGACGAAGGCGGCGGCATCTCGAGCACGATGACCCGCAAGCAGGTGAACGACGCTTCGGCGTACATCCGGGGCCTCGCGCAGATGCGCGGCCGCAATGCGGAATGGGCCGAACGCGCCGTGCGGGAGGCGGTGAGCCTGTCTGCCTCCGAGGCGCTCGAGATGAAAGTCATCGACCTCGTCGCCGAAGATGTGCCCGATCTGCTCAAACGGCTGGACGGCCGCAAGCTGAAGGTATCGGATACGGAGCGCGTGCTGCGGACCGCGGATGTCGTCGCGACCGCGGTGGAGCCCGACTGGCGCACGCAGTTCCTGTCGGTCGTCACCGATCCGAGCATCGCCTACGTCCTCATGCTGCTCGGGATCTACGCGCTGGTGTTCGAGTTTTCCAACCCCGGCCTCGTGTTTCCCGGCGTCGTCGGCGCGATCTGCTTGCTGGTTGCGCTCTACGCGTTTCACCTGCTGCCGGTCAATTACGCGGGTCTTGCGCTTATGCTCGTGGGCATCGGCTTCATGGCGGGGGAGCTGTTTTTCCCCGCGTACGGGTCGCTGGGGATCGGCGGGGCGATCGCTTTCGTGATCGGCTCGGTGTTCCTCATCGACACCGATGTTCCCGGCTTCGGCGTCCCCTTTTCGCTCGTCCTCGGGCTCGCCGCCGGGAGCGCCGCGTTCCTGTTTCTCGTGGTCGGAATGCTGCTGAAAGCCCGGAAGCGGCCGGTGGTGAGCGGGCGCGAAGAGCTGCTCGGCAGCTCGGGTATCGTGCTCGAGGATTTCGAGCGCGAAGGCTGGGCGCGGGTCCACAGCGAAACCTGGCGCATCCGCAGCGCCGCGCCCCTCAAGGCGGGCCAGCGCGTGCGTGTTTCGGCCATGAACGGCCTGCTGCTCGACGTTGTCCCCGATTCCACCGACGGAGGTTGATCATGGTTTTCAATTTCGGGCTCGGCGTATTGCTTCTCGTCATCATCCTGCTCGTCTGGTCGTTGCGCATCCTGCGCGAGTACGAGCGCGGCGTGGTGTTCCAGCTCGGCCGCTTCTGGGCGGTGAAGGGACCGGGATTGATCGTCCTCATCCCGGTGATCCAGCAGATGGTCAGGATGGACCTGCGCACGGTGGTGCTCGACGTGCCGCCGCAGGACGTGATCTCGCGCGACAACGTCTCGGTGAAGGTGAACGCGGTGGTATATTTTCGCGTCGTCGATCCCCAGAAAGCCGTGATCCAGGTGGCGGACTTTCTCAACGCGACCAGCCAGCTCGCGCAGACGACGCTGCGCGCGGTGCTCGGCAAGCACGAGCTCGACGAGATGCTCGCCGAGCGCGAGAAGCTGAACATAGACATCCAGAAGACGCTCGACGCGCAGACCGAGGCCTGGGGCATCAAGGTGTCGAACGTCGAGATCAAGGACGTGGATCTGAACGAGACGATGGTGCGCGCGATCGCGCGCCAGGCGGAAGCCGAGCGCGAGCGCCGCGCCAAGATCATCCACGCCGAGGGCGAGCTGCAGGCCTCGGAAAAACTCCTGCAGGCGGCGCAAATGCTGTCGAAGCAGGCCGAAGCGATGCAGCTGCGCTACCTGCAGACCTTGAGCAACATCGCCGGCGACAAGACCTCGACCATCGTGTTCCCGGTGCCGATGGACCTGATCACGCCCCTGCTCGAAGCGATGAAGAAGCGCGCGTCGTGACCGGCCGGTCGAAACGGCTCGGACATGGCCGCAGTGTCACGTGCCATATCGCACCGGCGAATCGAACTGGCGGAACGCGGCGAGCGCGCTGTAGCAGGCGAGCATCGCCGTCTTCGGATTGTCCGGGGAGGGCACGCTCTCGAAACGCAGGTCGATCGTGCCGGTCCTGCCCTTGATCGTGATGAAGTGGGTGTTGAACCTGAGCGCCGGGTCGGCCACCACTTTCAGGCGCGTGCGGTCGAATCCGACGCCGGCGAGCGAAAGCACCGCCGCGATATTGACGTTCGCGGGAAAGTGCGGCACGCCTTCCCGCGCGGGGCCCTCGAACAGGGTCACCGGACCGGACAAGCGGTCGAGGTCGATTTTCATGCGCTCGACGTAGGCGATGCCTTTCCACGCCGCGGGCGGCTTGGTGACGGCGATGCTCACCTCGTCGACCCCGGCCGCGCAGGCGGCCTTGAGCGCGTCCAGGCCGCCGATCCCGCCCGAGGGAACGTAGAGCGGCGCGCGGTGTTTCAGCGAAGCGCGCTCGAGGCGCGCGCGCAGCTCGTCGTCGCAGAGCGCCCCGCACGAGAGCACGATGACGGCGACTCCGTTGGAGAGCAGCGCCTCGGCGTGCTCGCGCACCGCCTCGTGGGAGGCGGCCTCGAGGACGACATCGGGGCGGGCCGCGATCAGCTTGTCCCCTCCGGCCACGAAGGGCACGCCGAACTCGCGCGCGAGCGCCTTGCCGCGGGAATTTTCGCCGCGCCCGGCAAGGGCGACGACCTGCGAGCCGGCCATCTCGCCGCGGCGCGCGTGCTCCAGGAAAAGCCTCGCGATGACGCCTCCGCCGAGGATGCCGACGCGCACCTCAGCTCCGCTGCGCCATCTTTTTCAGCAGCCGCTCGCGCACTCTGTGCACGTCGACGATGAAGCGCTCGTGCGTTCCGCGCGCGACCGCGTCGGGGCCTGCGTTGACGGTGGCTTCGAAAGTGACGCGCCGCCCGTCGATGCCGGCGAGCTTGATCGCGATGGCGACCACGTCGCCGAACAGCGCCGGCCCGACGTGCTCCCAGTTGACCTTGGTTCCGACCGAGTCCTCCCCCGGGTCGAGGTGCTCGAGCAGGAAATCCCTGCAGGTGTACTCGACGTCGCTGATGATGCGCGGGGTGGCGTATACGCGGCAGTCCCTGCCCATGAACTCGATGACGCGCGACTCGTCGACCGTGATGTTCCTGGCGTGGGTGAGTCCGGGTTTCAAGGTCGGTTTCATTGCTTTTTTCGGGGCGTGCGCCTTTCTTCGCGGATCATATCCCAGGTCCCGGGAGCCTTCGGCATTCCGGCGTTATTATGCCCGCTGGAGAACCCGATGAGCTCGACACAGAACCTGAAGCCCGGCCTGAAAGGCAGCGCGGAGCTGCTGGTGGGCGAGGAGCACACCGCCCCGCGAGTCGGCAGCGGACGCGTGCACGTGCTGGCAACGCCCGTCATGATCAACGTGATCGAGGCGGCGGCGCTCGCCGCGATCGAGCGATTGCTCCCCGCGGGGCATCAGTCGCTCGGCACGCGGCTGGATATCCGCCACTTCGCCGCAACGCCGGTGGGAATGCGCGTTCGCGCCGAGGTCGAGGTCGTGAAGGTCGAGGGTCGCGCCGTGACGTTCCGCGTCGCGGTGGCGGACGAAAAGGAACCGATCGGCGACGGCACGCACGAGCGCATGGTCGTCAACGTGGCACGATTCGACGTGCGCGTGCAGGACAAGGTCGCGATGGTGCGCGGCCGGACCTGAGGCGGGGTTCAACCCCGGGAGCTGTCCAAGTTCGGCGCAATGCACCGCAGGAAACAGCGCGGCCCTAGGCGAGCGCCCGCGAGGCGATCTCGAGCACGCCTTTCGAGATGCCCTTCGCCGCATGGATGCGCTCGAGCGCCGCTCGGGCGTGCGCCTGGCGCCCGGCGTCGAACTTTTTCCAGCGGTCGAAGCCGCGCGCCATGCGCGCCGCGACCTGCGGGTTGATCGCGTCGAGCGCGATCACCTGCTCGGCGAGGAACGCATGGCCCGAGCCATCAGCCGCGTGGAAGCGCACCTGGTTGCCGCGGAATCCGCCGATCAACGCGTAGACCTTGTTGGGATTCCTGATGCTGAACGCCGGATGCGTCATCAGGCGTTTCACGTCGGCGAGCGCCGAAGGCAGGCGGGTCGTCGATTGCACCGCGAGCCACTTGTCCACCACCAGCGGCTCGTTCTTCCACTTGTCGTAGAAGGCATCCAGCGCCCGCGCCCGCTCGGGACAGTCGCAATCGGCGAGCAGGCAAAGCGCTGCGAGCGCATCGGTCATGTTGTCCGCGGCCTCGAACTGTTTCATGCACAGCGCGCGCGCACCGGCATCGTCGAGCTCCATGAGAAGCCCGAGCGCTGAGTTCTTGAGCGCGCGCCCGCCGGCGGAGACTGCATCTGGCGAGTAGGGACCCGCGCCCCTGTGCGCGCGGTAGACCGCGAGCAATTCCTCCTTCAGCGCGGCGGCGAGCCGCCGCCTGAGCTCGTCGCGTACCGCATGGATCGCGTCCGGATCGACGACCTGCATCTGCTCGGCGACGTAGCTTTCCGAAGGCAGCGCGAGCATTTCGGCCGCAAATGCGGGATCCTTCGATGAATCCGCCACCACGCGCTTGGCTGCGTCGGCGAAAGCACGCGGCAACTCGAGGGCGCCGCCGCCCTGCGCCGCCGCGATCCCGCGCAGCATGATGCCGAGCGCCAGGCGCTGGCCCGCCTCCCAGCGGTTGAAGGCGTCGGAATCGTGCGCCATGAGATGCGTGAGCTCGGCCTCCGTGTAATCGTGCTTTACGATCACCGGAGCGGAAAAATCGCGCAGCAGGGATGGCACGGGTTTCGCCCCGACATTTTCGAATACGAAGCGCTCCTCCGGCTGCTTCATCGACAGCACGCGCGTGCCTTCGGCGAGCAGATCGCGTCCGTCCGGTCCGACCAACCCTACCGCGACCGGGATGTGGAAGGGCAGCTTCGTTCCCTGTCCCGGCGTAGGCGGGCAGGATTGCTTCACGGACAACACGTAGCGCCGCGCCGCCGCGTCATGCTCGCCCTTGATTTCGAGGATGGGCGTGCCCGCCTGGTCGTACCAGCGCATGAACTGCGAGAGGTCGGCGCCCGCGGCATCGGCCATCGCCCGCACGAAATCGTCGCAGGTCACCGCCTGCCCGTCGTGGCGCGCAAAGTACAGGTCCATGCCCTTGCGGAAATTCCGCTCGCCGATCAGCGTTCGGATCATGCGCACGACTTCCGCGCCCTTCTCGTAGACGGTGCTCGTGTAGAAATTGTTGATCTCCATGTAGGAGGCCGGCCGCACCGGATGCGCCATCGGCCCCGCGTCCTCGGCGAACTGCGCGCCACGCAGGCCGCGCACCTCGCGGATGCGCTCGACAGCGCGCGAGTACATGTCCGCGCCGAACTCCTGGTCGCGGAACACGGTGAGCCCTTCCTTGAGCGACAACTGGAACCAGTCGCGGCAGGTGACGCGGTTGCCGGTCCAATTGTGAAAATACTCGTGCGCGATCACGCGGTCGATGGCGAGGTAGTCGCCGTCGGTGGCGGTGTCCGGCCGCGCGAGCACGTACTTGGTGTTGAAGACGTTGAGTCCCTTGTTTTCCATCGCCCCCATGTTGAAGTCGCCCACGGCGACGATCGAGTAATTGTCGAGGTCGACTTCGAGGCCGAACTTGTCCTCATCCCACTTCATGGATTTCTTCAACGCCTGCATGGCGAAGCCGCACTGGTCGAGCTTGCCTTGATCGACGTAGATCGCGAGGCGCACGCGCCGGCCCGAGCGCGTGACGAACCGGTCTTCGAGCTTGTCCAGCTTCGCCGCGACCATGGCGAAGAGATAGGAAGGTTTGGGGAAAGGATCGTGCCACTTCACCCACTGCCGGCCACCGGCTTCGTCGCCGCCTGCGACAAGGTTGCCGTTCGACAGGAGCACGGGATACTTTTCGCGGTCGGCGTGGATCGTCACCGAATACTTCGCCATCACGTCGGGCCGATCGATGAAGTACGTGATTCGCCGGAAGCCTTCCGCCTCGCACTGGGTGAAGAACCCGTTCTCCGCCGCGTACAGGCCCGTGAGCTGGGTGTTCTTGCGCGGGGCGATCCTGCATGCGGTTTCCAGAACGAAGCGCGGCGGTGCCTTCGCGATGGTGAGATGCGTGTCTCCGAGCGTGTAATCGCCGGCGGCGAGCTTCGTGCCGTCGAGCTTCGCCCACTCGAATTCGAGCTCCTCCCCGTCGAGCACCAGCGGTGCGTTCGAATCCCTCGACCCCGGATTGCGCGAGCCCTCGAAGCGGGAGCGGACGCTTGCGTGATGCTCGAACAACTCGATGTCGAGATCGACGGTCTCGATCAGAAAAGCGGGCGGGGCGTAGTCCTTCAGGCGGATTGGAACGGGAGCGGGATCACGCATCGGTGCTGCTTTCCTGTCATGCGTCCGGAAGCGGGATGAACTCGTCTTCCCCCGGAACCCGCGGGAAACGCTGCTCGCGCCAGCGGAGCTTCGCCTCCTCCAGGAGCTCGCGCGAGCTCGCGACGAAATTCCACCATATCAGGCGCTCGCCGTCCATTTTTTCCCCGCCGATCAGCATCAGGCGGGCGCGCGTCAGCGCCTTCACTTCAACGGCCTCGCGATGCTCCAGGACCGCCATATGCTGCGGCGGGAGAGGCGTCCCGGCCACGGTCACGTCCCCTTCCAGCGCGTAGACGGCCCGCTCTTCGTGCCCGGCCTCGAGCTCGAAGGCGCGGCCCGCGTCGATCTCGACGCCGACGAAGAGCGTTTGGGTGAACACGGGTGCGGGCGAGCGCTTGCCGAAGGCGCTGCCCGCCACGACACGCAGCTCCACGCCGGGGGCTGAAATCCGCGGCAGCGTCGCCTTGGGGTGATGGCTGAACGCGGGATCGGCGAGCTCGTTCCTTTTCGGGAGCGCGACCCAGGTTTGCAGGCCCTGCAGGCGCGCGCCGGTGCGGCGCAGCTCCGGCGCGGTGCGCTCCGAATGAACTATGCCGTGCCCCGCGGTCATCCAGTTGACGTCGCCCGGAGCGATCGCCTGCACGGTGCCGAGGCTGTCACGGTGCAGGATTTCGCCATCGAACAGATAGGTGACGGTCGCCAGGCCGATGTGCGGGTGCGGGCGCACGTCGATGCCGGTGCCCGGCGCGAAATCCGCCGGCCCCATGTGATCGAAAAAGATGAACGGGCCGACCATGCGGTGCGGCATCCCCGGGAGCACCCTCCGTACCGAAAACCCGCCGAGGTCGCGGGTGTGGGGTTTGAG
>DATHJM010000493.1:0-6063 GCA_035489775.1 Burkholderiales bacterium | reverse complement strand
TGGCAAGCTGCTGCTCGTCGCCGCTCTCGTACCCCTTGTAGCCGATCTTCGCGAGGATTTTCTGG
This sequence comes from Burkholderiales bacterium, assembly GCA_035489775.1. Classification (GTDB taxonomy): domain Bacteria; phylum Pseudomonadota; class Gammaproteobacteria; order Burkholderiales; family SG8-39; genus VBDM01. Next base: position 5,998 of record DATHJM010000493.1, on the reverse strand, counting down.
CCGGCATCCGACTTGTCCAGGCCCAGCATCACCGCGCGCACTTTCTCCAGGTCCGTAACGCTCATCTTTGTCGAGGCGATCATGTGCTTGATCGGCACGGCCTTCGATTCGAACAGCACCGCGCCGCCCTTCTCCTGCCACTGCTTGATCACCGCTCCGGAAGCCGACACGCCCACGTCGCTGAATCCGTTCTCCACGAAGAAGGGCACCGCGTCCTGATACCGGGTGGTGCGAATGTCCGCCTTGGCGGAGTCGATGCCGAGGTCGCGCATCGTGGCGCGCGTGATGACCGCAGTGATCGAGTCCGAATCGGGCATTCCGAAACGCTTGCCCTTCATGTCCGCCGGCTGCTTCATCTTTGCATCCTTGCTCACGAAGAAACGTGCCTTGTATTCCGTGTACCCCTTCGTAAGCGCCACCAGCTGGTATTTGCCGTCGCGCAACGACAGAAGCGAATGATGAGCCGGGTGCACGAACGCGAGGTCGTACTGCTGCTCGTCCAGTCCCTTCCTGAGGACCGGGTACTGGTCGACGGGAACGATCTTGACGGTGGTCTTGAGCGTTTTTCCGAGCAGGTCGGCCAGATCCTTGTATTTCTCGCGGATCTCCATGGGTGTGACGTAGTACGTGACACCTTCGTTCACGGCCAGGGTAAGTTCGGCCCGGGCGGGCGCTGCTGTGAGCAGGGCGATGGCGAACGATGCGAGCAGGGAAGCGAGCAATCTCATGTTTATTCTCCAAAAATTGGATTTTTACAGCTAGGCGCACCAACTTGAAGCAACATGCATGCCCACGTCATAGAAACAGGGCAGATCGGGAGCCGCCGCAAGCTGATTGTCAGGTCCGAGTGCCTCCGCCGGCAACAGAGTGTGGTCCCTCACCCCTTCCGGGGCCAAGGCGTGGCCGGCCTGGGCGGGGCGGGCGCCCTGTCCTGTCCTTGTCCCGTCGGTGATTCGTAATTTGTCGAAATCCCCGACACCAGGGCCGGGTGGGTGCCCCACAGGGACCTCAGGCGCTTCGATACTTCTCCTTCGCCCCGCGGGCGAGCGCCATCCCGTGCCCGGGACGGTCGGGAATGCGGAAATAGCCCCCGGAGCACTGCGGCATCTGCTCGAACAGATCGGGCGGCGTCCAGTCGATGAATTCCACCAGGAAGCCGTTCGAGAGCGCGCCGACGACCTGGAGCGACAGCTCGTGCACGACGTGCGGCGCAACCGCGATCTGGTGCGCGGCGGCATGGCGGCCGATGCGCATCGTCTCGGAAAAGCCGTTGGCGCGGCAGACGTCCGGCATGAGGTATCTCGCTGCGCAGCGCTCGACGAGATCACGGAACTCGAACCGCGTGTAGTTGTTCTCGCCGGTCGCAACGGGGATCTTGATCGCGTGCGCGACTTCGGCGCAGCCCGCGATATCGTCGGCGAGCACCGGCTCCTCGTACCAAACGAGGTCGAGCTCCTCGAGCTCTTGCGCCTGCCGGATGTTCGCGAGCACGTCCAGGCGCTGGTTCACGTCCACCATCATGCGGATCCCTTCGCCGAGCGCGCGGCGCACCGCCTGGACGCGCTTCGCGTTCTCGCGCGGGTCGGCGTGGTGGATCTTCATCTTGTAATGCTTGCAGCCCAGCGCCGCATATTTCTCGGCTTCGGCGATCAGCTCTTTCTCGCTGTACTTCGACCAACCGCCGCTGCCGTACGCAGGCACCTTGTCCGTCACCGCGCCCCAGAGCTTGTAGAGCGGCAGCCCCGCCGCTTTGCCGGCGATGTCCCACAGGCCGATGTCGAGCGCCGAGAGCGCGTAGGCCGCGACGCCCTGCTTCTTGATGCCCATGTCGGCGCGGAACATGCGCTCCCAGAGCCGCTCGACGAAGAGCGGATCCTCGCCGAGGAGGACGGGCTTCAAGCGCGTTTCGAGATACGCGTGCACGGCCTCCGCCCCGCCGCCGCCGAAGACGAGGCTGTAGCCCAGGCCCCGGACTCCCTCGTCGGTGGAGATTTCCGCGACGACCAGCCTCTGCTGTGCGTAGTTGAGCGCCATCGGCTTGGGCGTGGGAACGGTGAGGACGAAACTGTCTATGGCGGTGATCTTCATTGCGCCCCCATCGTAGCATCCGCGACGCCGCGCGTGGCAGCAGGCAGCCGCGCGCATTGCCTGTCAGACGAGCGTCAGGTCATCGCGCGCAGAATTCATGCTTGCGGCTGGATCACAGACTCCCGGAAACGCTGTCAGAAGGCACCAATGCATACAAGATCGTCATGACACTGAAAGAACTTCGGGCGGAAATCAAACGCTGGGGCCGGATGCGGATGTTGTTCAAGTGGCTGATGTGGTTCCTGCGGAAATACGCGGGTCTGAGTATTTATCGCGTCAACAAGCGGCCTTTGGGTGGGAATCCCGGGACCCCGGACCTTCCGGGCGGCATCACCCTGGCCATCGTGCCGCCCGGGAAACTGCTGGATGCGGCCGCCGATCCGGAACTCGACATGGAGGCGAGCTTCGCCCGCGCCGCCCTTGCGCGAGGCGACCTAGCCTTCGGGGCGTTCGATGGCGATCACCTGATCGCCTACGTGTGGCGTACTTTCACTGCCGCACCGGCCGAGGATGGCCTGTGGGTCCGGGTCGATCGCCCTTGCCACTACGCATACAAGGCGTTTACCTTGCCGTCCTATCGGGGCAAGCGAATTCACATCGCCCTTTCGCTCCTGTGCGACAGATACTTCATGGAGCGCGGCTACGCCGCCGAGGTGGGGTACAGCGAGATATCCAACTATCCCAGCATTGCCGCCGCCGAATTTCTGGGAAGACGCAGGGTCGGGTTCGCGGGATACGTGAAGTGCTTTGGACGCCGCATTTCGTTCAGGACGCCCGGCTTGAAAAAACTCGGATTCGAGCTTTTCGAGCCCAGCGACTCGCGGACGCCGACGCCGGTAGTTTCGCCGCGCCCGGATTCGCCTATCCCATCAAGCCGGCAGCCCGATCGACGATGAACGCGACACCGTAAGCCGCTGCCAGGGCGAGCACGAAGACGACCAGGCCGCGTACTACGGTTTTGGGAACGCCGATCTCATCCAGGTAGCGCTTGATGAAATAGGCTGCAACGAAAAATGCAACCGTCGAGATCACCAGGCTGAGCATGCGCGCATTCTAAGGGGGACTTGGAGACGGCGTTTCGCGCTTCGCCCTGTTAACCTGCCGCTGCGCATGCCCGGCTTGCCGACGCAGGAAGAAAGGTGCATCCTGATGCCCGGAAAGCCTGAGCTCCGGCGAACGCCGGACCCGATTACCTCAGGCCTCCATTGCGGCCTCGGTCGCATCCAAAGGGGAAATTCATGAAGACGAGGAAAACTTTGTACCTGAGCATCGCGGCGATCGCTCTCGCCGCGCTTCTGACCGCGTGCCTGAGCACCCAGGGCACGGGCAACGTCGGCGCGAGCGATATCGGAGGCGTGGTCACCGGCCCGAACGGTCCCGAGGCCGGCGTCTGGGTGATCGCGGAGACCACCGACCTTCCGACGAAATTCGCCAAGGTCGTCGTCACCGACGACCAGGGGCGCTATCTCATCCCGGAGCTTCCGAAAGCCAATTACAGCATTTGGGTGCGCGGCTATGGCCTGGTCGATTCGCCCAAGGTGCAGAGCGGACCCGGCCGGACGATCAACCTCACGGCGGTCGCGGCGCCGAGCGCCGCCGCGGCAGCCGAATACTATCCCGGCATGTACTGGTATTCGATGATCAACATTCCGGCCAGGAGAGAATTTCCCGGCACCGGCGAGAAGGGCAACGGCATCAGCGACAACATCAAGACGCAGGAGCAGTGGGTCGACACCGTCAAGAACGCCTGCCAGTCGTGCCACTCGCTCGGCAGCAAGGGCATGCGCACGGTGCCGAAGGAATTCGGCCCCGGCGTCGCGGGCTGGGCGCGGCGCACGCAATCCGGACAGGCCCTGACGCAAATGGCGCTCGGACTCGGTTACATGGGCGCCGACGCAGCGCTGAAGAACTACGCCGACTGGACCGACCGCATCGCGGCGGGCGAACTCCCTTTCGCCAAGCCCGAACGCCCGAAGGGCCTCGAGCGCAACATGGTCGTCACGATGTGGGATTTTTCGACGCCGAAATACTATCTGCACGACGGCATCTCGACCGACCGGGACAATCCGCGACTCAATGCCAACGGCCCGATTTACGGCGCGCCGGAGGAGAGCACCGACCTGATTCCGGTGCTCGACCCGGTGACGCACACGGCCTCGCAGATCAGGCACCCCGTTCCCGATCCCAAGACGCCGTCTTCGACCACCCTGCCGATGCAGCCTTCGGCCTACTGGGGTAAGGAGCCGATCTGGGACGGCCACTCGAGCCTTCACAACGCGATGATGGATAGCGAGGGGCGGGTATGGTTCAGCGCCAGGATCCGTCCGGCGCCCAATCCGGACTTCTGCAAGAAAGGCTCCAATCATCCGTCTGCAAAGGTCGCGCCGCAGGACGCATCGCCGCGTCAGGTCTCCGTCTATGATCCGAAGACGGGCAAGTGGCAGCACGTCGACACCTGCTTCGGCACGCACCACCTCTATTTCGCCAAGGACGCAAACCGGACGCTGTGGTTCAGCCAGGGCGGCCCGCAGAGCGGTGTGATCGGCTGGGTGAACACGAAGCTCTTTCTCGAGACCGGCGACTCGGCAAGATCGCAGGGCTGGACGCCGATCATCGTCGACACCAACGGCAACGGCAGGCGGGACGAGGGCGACACGCGGCTGACGGCCGCGTCCTACGGCATCATGCCGAGCCCGGTCGACGGTTCGATCTGGGCCCAGTCGATGGGCATCGGCTTCGGGCGCATGAACCAGCCGGGCTATGTGATGCGCATCGTGCCGGGACCGAATCCGTCGGAAACCGCGCTCACGGAAGTCTATGTGCCGCCGGAAGGCGCATGGAGCCCGCGCGGCATCGACCTGACCACCGACGGCGTCGTCTGGACGCCCCTGGCGAGCGGGCACATGGCGAGCTTCGACCGGAGGAAATGCAAGGGGCGTCTGAACGGACCCGAGGCGGCGAGCGGCAAGCTCTGCCCGGAGGGCTGGACGCTCTACAAAATGCCCGGGCCGCAGTTCAAGGGCCTCGATGAGTCGGGCAGCGCCAACCACGCCTATTACATCTGGGTGGACCGCTACAACACGCTCGGGCTCGGCGCCAACGTGCCGATCGCCAACACCAACGGCGGCGAGTCGCTGCTCGCGGTAGTGGACGGCAAGATGGTGGACCTGAGGGTTCCGTATCCGCTGGGTTTCAACACCAAGCTCGTGGACGGCCGCATCGACGATCCGAGCGCCGGCTGGAAAGGCAAAGGCGTCTGGACCATGTCGGGCACGCGCACCGTGTTCCACAACGAAGGCGGCACGCAGAACCGGCCCAAGGTCTACAAGATCCAGATTCGTCCGGACCCGCTCGCGAACTGACGTATCGCTGTAGCGATACGTCCCAAAACAAAACGCCCCGGGATCTTCCCGGGGCGTTCTTGCTTCAACCCCAAGGAGGATTCGCCATGAACGCCAAGAAACCCGCTCGCATTTCCGCCGCGCTCGCCGCCCTTGCATTGGGCGCGTACGCCTTTGCCTTCACCGCCACGGCCGCGCGGGCGCAAAGCGGCAACCATCTGGAAACCATCCACCATCCGAACTACGACAAGAGCGTGTTCATGCCGTTCTCGCCGGCGATCAAGATCAAGAGCGGCAAGATCCTGTGGCTCGCCGGCGGCACCGCGCTGCCCGTGTATCACGACCATCCGCACAAGCGCGAGCAGATCCTCAAGTACCTGACGAACGACCTGGAAGGCCAGGTGCGCCAGACGATGGACGGAATCATGGAAACGCTGAAGGCCGCGGGCGCCTCGCCCAAGGACGTGGTGCACGTATTCATCTTTCGCGCCCGCCCGCGCATGGGCGATATCGGCAAGGCGAGCGCCGTGGTGAATTCCTACTTCGCCCCCCACAACCACAAGCCGACC
>DATHJM010000492.1:0-3319 GCA_035489775.1 Burkholderiales bacterium | reverse complement strand
GGTGCTCGGGCGCGAGCTCGTCGAATCGGCCCGGCGGCCAGTCCTGGATGATGCGCTCGGGGAGCACCACGAGGCTGCGTTCGAAGCGCTGCCGGTTGACCATCACGTAGCCTTCGCCGTAGCCGGTGATGGTGTTCCGGGCGGTCGCGGGATCCAGATGCAGCTTCAAGTTTGCCGGTGCCCTAAGTGTCCGGTAACATTATAACTTTTGCAGCGCAGCGCGGCTCGGAAAGCCCGCCGCACTCCCGGAAAATCCCGCGCGACATGAGAAAGTTTGCCCGAATAGAGCGTCTCCCTCCGTACGTCTTCAACATCACCAACGAGTTGAAGATGACGGCGCGCCGCGCGGGCGAAGACGTGATCGACATGAGCATGGGCAACCCGGACGGCCCCACGCCCAAGCACATCGTGGCCAAGCTGGTCGAGGCTGCGCAACGCCCCGACACGCACGGCTACTCGGTCTCGAAGGGAATTCCGCGCTTGCGCCGCGCGATCTGCGGCTGGTACCAGCGCCGCTACGGCGTCGAATTCGATCCGGATTCGGAGGCGATCGTCACCATCGGATCCAAGGAGGGCCTCGCGCATCTGATGCTCGCGACGCTCGACCGCGGCGACACCGTGCTCGTTCCCAACCCGAGCTACCCGATCCACATCTACGGCGCGATCATCGCCGGCGCCGACATCCGCTCGGTGCGCATGACGGCCGAGGTGGATTTCATCCAGGAGCTCGAGCGCGCGATCGGCGAGATGATTCCCAAGCCCAAGATGCTGGTGATCGGTTTTCCGTCGAACCCGACGGCGAAATGCATGGAGCTGGATTTCTTCGAGCGCGTGATCGCGCTCGCCAAGGCCCACGACATCCTCGTCGTGCACGATCTTGCCTATGCCGACATCACGTTCGACGGCTGGAAGGCGCCTTCGATCATGCAAGTGCCAGGCGCGCGCGACGTCGCCGTGGAATTCTTCACGATGTCGAAGAGCTACAACATGGCGGGGTGGCGCATCGGCTTCATGGTCGGCAACAAGGACCTCGTCCACGCACTGGCGCGCATCAAGAGCTATCACGATTACGGCACCTTCACCCCGATCCAGGTGGCCTCGATCGTGGCGCTGGAAGGCCCGCAGGACTGCGTCGAGGAGCACCGCCTGAAATACCAGAAGCGCCGCGACGTCATGGTGCCCGGCCTGCACGAGGCGGGGTGGATGGTCGAGAACCCGAAGGCATCGATGTACATCTGGGCGAAGATCCCCGAAGCCTACGCGAAGCTCGGCTCGCTCGAATTCGCGAAGAAGATATTGAAGGATGCGAAAGTCGCGGTGTCGCCGGGAATCGGATTCGGCGATCATGGCGACGATCACGTGCGCATCGCGCTCATAGAGAACGAGCCGCGGTCCCGCCAGGCGATCCGCGGCATCAGGGAAATGTTCCGCAAGGACGGGCTGCTCAAATCATGAACATAGTCCACATCACCGATGATGCAGGCAGGGTCATCGAGCCGGGGTGGCTGAAGCGGGCGGAAAGCGTGCATCGCCAGCTTCGCACCGCGCTGCCCCCAGACTACGAGGGCAAAATGAAGCGCGTGTTCGCCGGCGGCGGGCGCATGTGCATCGCGACTGAAGGAGAGGCCGTGCGCGGCGTCGCGGTGTACCGCATCAACGAGAATACCTTCGAGGGGCTTCACCTCTATGTCGACGACCTCGTGACCGACGAGAAACTGCGTTCCAGGGGTGTCGGCCATGCGCTGATGGAGCATCTGCACGGCGTGGCGCGGGCCGCCCGCTGCGAAGCGACCACGCTCGACTCGGGCACCCAGCGGGCGCAGGCGCACAAGTTCTATTTTCGCGAAGGGATGGTGGTGAGCTCGTTTCACTTCAGGAAGCCGCTCGAATGAAACCGATCAACGTGGGCCTGCTGGGGATCGGCACGGTGGGCGGCGGCACTTGGGCGGTGCTCGCGCGCAACCGCGAGGAGATCTCGCGCCGCGCCGGCCGCGACATCCGCATCGGCGTCGTCGCCGACAAGGAGACGGCCAAGGCGAAAAAGCTGACCGGCGGCAAGGCGCGCGTCACCGCGGACGCGTTCGAGGTCGTGCGCGATCCCGAAGTCGACATCGTGATCGAGCTGATCGGCGGCACCACGGTCGCGAAGGCCCTCGTCCTCGCCGCGATCGAGAACGGCAAGCACGTGGTCACCGCCAACAAGGCGCTGCTCGCCACCCACGGCAACGAGATCTTCGCCGCCGCGCAGAAAAAGGGCGTGATGGTGGCGTTCGAGGGCGCGGTCGCCGGCGGCATCCCCATCATCAAGGCCCTGCGCGAAGGCCTCACCGCGAACCGCATCGAATGGATCGCGGGGATCATCAACGGCACTTCGAACTTCATTCTTTCCGAGATGCGCGACAAGGGCCTTCCGTTCGCAACGGTCCTCAAGGAAGCGCAAAAACTCGGCTATGCCGAGGCCGATCCGACCTTCGACATCGAAGGGGTGGACGCCGCGCACAAGCTCACCATCATGGCAGCGATCGGCTTCGGCATCCCGATGCAGTTCGACAAATGCCATAAGGAGGGCATCTCCGGGCTCACTCAAGAAGACATCCGCTACGCCGGGCAGCTCGGCTACCGCATCAAGCTGCTGGGGATCACCAAGCGGGCGGAAAAGGGCATCGAGCTGCGCGTGCACCCGACGCTGATCCCGACGAAGCGTCTGATCGCCAACGTCGAGGGCGTCATGAACGCCGTGCTGGTAAAGGGCGACGCGGTGGGCCCGACGATGTATTACGGCGCGGGCGCCGGCGCCGAGCCCACGGGAAGCGCGGTGGTGGCCGATCTGGTGGATATCACGCGCCTGCATACCGCCGACCCCGGGCACCGCGTGCCGCATCTCGCGTTCCAGCCCGACCGCATGTCGAACCTCGAGATCCTGCCGATGGAAGCGGTGGTGACCTCGTATTACCTGAGGATGCGCGTGCAGGACCGCCCCGGCGTGCTCGCCGATATCACGCGCATCCTCGGCGACGCGTCGATCTCGATCGGCGCCATGATCCAGCGCGAGCCGGCCGAAGGCGAGGAGCAGGTGGACATCATCATGCTGACCCACCAGACGCGGGAGAAGAGCGTCAACGCCGCGATCGGAAAAATCGAGAAGCTGCCGGTGGTGACGGGCAAGGTGACGAGGATCCGACTGGAAGAACTGCAGTGATCGGGATTCAGAGACACGGCTGAATCCCGGCTCCCGAACCCCATGCTTTACGCCAGTACTCGCGGCGGAGCGAAGCCGCAGCCTTTCACCGAGATCCTGCTCGAGGGCCTCGCGCCGGAC
>DATHJM010000491.1:0-3401 GCA_035489775.1 Burkholderiales bacterium | reverse complement strand
CCGGGAAGCCATGCTCAGGTACGTGCGGCGCCTCGGGGAGACCCGGGTGCTTTCCGGAGTGCATCTGATCAATCATCATGTCCAGACCGAAGATCCCTCGCGTCCGATCCAGTTCGGCGTGCAGGCGGCCTTCAGGAGCAGCCGGTGAGGCGCGCCCAGGAATGGCTGCACGCGCTGGGGTCGACCGGAGTGATCGGCGTAGGGGTCCTTATTTTCTGCGTCCCGTTTTATTTTTCGGCGGTCCGGCCGGCGGAGAGCGAGCTGCAGACGCAGCGCTCGGTGGCCGAGCGGCTGCGCGCGCGCACTCCTTTCCAGCCCGTCACGAGCGAGGGCCGCGCGGAGGAATTGCGTCGCTTCTACGGCCTGTTTCCCCCGCTGGAGAAGCTTCCGGACGAGCTCGAGCGCCTGTACGGCCTCGCGCGCGCCGCGAAGCTCGAATTGCTGCAGGGCGAATACCGCCTCGAGAAACCGCCTTTCGGCATCGCGTTCTACCGCATCACCCTGCCCATCCGCGGGACCTACCCGCAGATCCGCCAGTTCGTCGAAGCCACGCTCAAGAACATGCCGATCGCATCGATCGATGCGCTGCGCTTCGACCGCAAGAAAGCGGGCGACACGCAGCTCGAGGCCCAGGTACGCTTGACCATCTATTTCCGTCCCGCCAACGAAGGCGAAACCCCATGAAACCCTCCTCAAAGACCTTTTATGCGGCGCTCGCGGCCTGCGCGCTCGTTGCGGCCTGCGCCAGCGACACGCTCAACAATACGCGAACGCTGATGAACGAAGGACGCACGGACGAGGCGCTCGCGTCGCTCGAAAAAGCGACGCGCGAGGATCCCCAGAATCACGCCTACCGCTCGGAATACTTCCGCCTGCGCGAGTTCGCCGTCGCACAATGGCTCGTCCAGGCGGAGTCCCTGCGGACGAGCGCGCAGTTCGAGGCGGCCGCGGAGCTTTACCGGCGGGTGCTCAAGTACGACGCGGCCAACACGCGGGCGACGCAGGGTCTCGCGCAAACGGAGATGGACGTGCGCCACCGTGCGCTCCTCGCCGAGGTGGACAAGCTCGTCAAAGCGGAAAAATACCGCGACGCCAGGGACGTTCTCGCCGCTGTGCTCGCGGAGAACCCGGCCCAGCGCGAGGGACGCCAGCTGCAACGTGTGATCGAGGAGAAGACGACCAAGCCCGCGGTCGCCCTCCTCCAGCTGAGGAGCTCGGTAACCAAGCCCATATCGCTGGAGCTGAAAGACGTGCCCCTGCGCACCGTATTCGACGTGATCGCGCGCGCGGCGAACCTCAACTTCCTCTTCGACAAGGACGTGCGCGCCGACCAGAGGACCACGATCGTCGTGCGCGACGCGCAGGTCGAGGACGTCATCAAGCTGATCCTCGCCACCAACCAGCTCGAGCAGAAAGTCCTCAACGAGACCACGGCGCTCATCTACCCGAACACGCCGCAGAAGCTGCGCGAGTACCAGGACCTCGTCGTCAGGAGCTTCTACATCGCCAACGCGGACGTCAGGCAGACGGCGAACCTGATTCGCACCATCCTCAAGACGCGCGACATCTTCATCGACGAAAAGCTGAACCTCCTGGTGATGAAGGACACGCCGAACGCAATTCGCCTCGCGGAAAAGCTGATCGCGGCGCAGGACATCGCCGAGCCTGAGGTGATGCTCGAAGTCGAGGTGCTCGAAATCGGCTACAACCGGCTGATGGAGCTCGGCATCCGCTTCCCGGGCTCGGCGGCGATCAGTCTCGTGGGCGGCGCCGCCGCTGCCGGGGCCGCCGGGACGCCGGGAGTCCTCACCCTGCCCGAATTGCGCTCGCGCGACCAGAACCTCGTGCGCCTCACCTTCACCGATCCGCTGTTCCTGTTTTCGCTCAGGCAGACCGATGGCCGGACCAACCTGCTCGCCAACCCCCGCATCCGCGTGAAGAACAAGGAGAAGGCGAAAATCCACATCGGCGATCGCGTTCCGGTGATCACCACGACTTCCGCGGTGGCAGGGGGCTTCGTTTCCCAATCGGTAAGCTACCTCGATGTGGGCTTGAAGCTGGAAGTCGAGCCCCTGGTTTATCTCGAGGACGACGTCGGCATCAAGGTCGGGCTGGAAGTGAGCAGCATCACCAACACGATTCCGCAACCCGGCGGCGGGCTCGTCTACCAGATCGGCACGCGCAACACCGCGACGGTGCTGCGCCTGCGGGACGGCGAAACCCAGATCCTGGCCGGCCTCATCAGCGACGAGGACCGGCGCAACGCCACCCGCGTTCCGGGCCTGGGCGAGTTCCCGGTGCTGGGGCGCCTGTTCTCGTCCACGAGCGATACCATCAACAAGACCGAGATCGTGCTCCTCATCACCCCGAGGCTGCTGCGGACGATCGTGCGGCCCGACGCGCGCACGGTCGAGTTTGCCGCGGGCACCGAAGCTTCCTCCAGCGGCGGCCCGCTCGGAGGGGCCTCCTCCCCGTCTTCCTTTGCGCCGATCACCACCCAGCCCGGGCCGTCGCCGTCGCCCGCCCCGTCGGCGGTCCTCCCCGGGGCGGCCACACCGCCGGGAGGCACGATCGTGCCTTTCGGCGGCGTGCAACCGCAGTAGCTCGGGCGAGCCTCGAGTCCCATGGCCGGCGATCGCGCCCGCAGAGTCGCCGCCCGCGGCTTTACCCTGATCGAGCTCGTCATCACCCTGGCGATCGTCGCCCTGCTCGCATCGGTCGCGCTTCCCGTCAGCGAGCTCGCCGTGCAGCGTACCAAGGAGCAGGAGCTGCGCCGCACGCTGCGCCAGATCCGCGAGGCGATCGACGTCTACAAGCAGGCTTCGGACGAAGGCCGCATCAAGAAATCGGTGGGCGACTCGGGCTATCCCAAGAAGCTCGAGGAGCTCGTCGAGGGCATCGACGACCAGAAGAACCCGAAGAAGGAAAAGATCTACGTCCTGCGACGCCTTCCGCGCGATCCATTGAATACCGATCCCACGCTTTCCGCCGCGGCCACCTGGGGCAAGCGCAGCTACGCGAGCCCGCCCGACGACCCCAAGGAAGGCGACGACGTTTTCGACGTGTTCTCGCTCGCCCAGGGCAAGGGCATCAACGGCCAGCCCTACCGCGATTGGTAAAGCCGGTGCGCCCCCGTTCCGGATTCACGTTGATCGAGCTGCTGGTGGTGATGGCGATCATCGCCCTGCTGCTCACCCTCGCCGTCCCGCGCTATTTCGGCAGCCTCGAAAGATCCAAAGAGGCGGTGCTGAAGGAAGATCTCTACCAGCTGCGCGACGCGATCGGAAAATACTACGGCGACAAAGGCAAGTACCCGGAGTCGCTGGAGGCTCTCGCCTCGGAAAAATACCTGCGCAAGGTGCCCGTCGACCCCATCACCGAGAGCGCCACGAGCTGGGTGG
>DATHJM010000490.1:0-7626 GCA_035489775.1 Burkholderiales bacterium | reverse complement strand
TGCCGTTGAGTTTCAGCGTGACCGGCAGCTCGGCGTAGAATTCGCGCTTGGTTTCCGTCGGCGCCGGCCTGAACAGTTCAAATTGCAGACCGCGGCCGAGCCCTGCCTGGTTGATGTCTACGAGCAGCGCGTCCATTTGCGATCGATTGGGGAGCTGCCTCAGAAGCGCGCCGAAGGAGCTGTCGATTTCGCGCAGCTGCTGACGGAAAAGATCGAGATTGATTGCCTGTTGCTGCTTCGCGACATACTCGTCTTTGAGCTTCGCTTCCTGCAGGCGCCCGGCTTCGAGCGAATCCATCTGTTCCTGCCAGTCGAGAAAGTAGCCCATTGCGACGATGCCGATCAGCAATCCGAGCAACAGCATCGCCTTGGGTAATGGCGGCCACGCGCCCGGATCGCGCGTATTGAGATTCTTGAACTGTTCGAGAAATTTCTTCATCGGTCTTAGCCCTTGGCCGGAGCGGCCTTGGGTGCGCCCTTACCCGATTTGCCGGCATCGTCGGACTGCTGCCGCTTCAGGCTCACATTCATGTTGAATTCGGAAACGCGCTTGTTGCTTATGTTCACCGCCTTGATTTCGACCAGATCGGGGTTCTCAAGGTAAGGTGATGCCGCGAAATTGCGCATCAGGGTCGAGACGCGCGCGTTGGATTGCGCGTAGCCCACCATGTTGATTTTCAGGCCCGTCTGCTTGATCGTCTTGAGGTACACGCCATCGGGCACTTGCTGAACCAGTTCCTGCAGCAAGTAGACGGCCTGGGCTCGGTCCGCTTGCAGCCGCTCGATGATCTGCTTGCGCGCAAGAAGCGCTGCAATTTCGCTCTTCAGCTTTTTGATCTCCTCGATTTCCTTGTCGAGCCTGACGTTTTCCCTTTTCAGGAATTCGTTGCGGTCGCTTTGCACCGCGATGTATCCCGCAATGGTCAGGTGCACCGCGCCGACGATCAGAAGCGCGAGCACGGACACCATGCCTCCAAGCACGCCAAGGTGCTGGCGCGCGGCCTTGCGGCGCGCCTCGCGCCAGGGGAGCAGATTGATGCGGATCACGGGTCGAATCTCCGCATGGCAAGCCCGCAAGCGACCATCAGCGAGGGCGCATCCGAGACCAGTTTCTTCAGCGAGACGCGCGGCGAAATCGCCATGCTCGCGAAAGGATTGGCAACCAGAGCATTGATCTGGGTGCGGCTCTGCACCATCTCGTCGAGTCCTGGAATCACCGCTGAGCCTCCGGTGAGCATAACGTGCTCGACCGAGGTGTACTGGGTCGATGTAAAAAAGAACTGCATTGCCCGCTGGATTTCCAGCGCCGCGTTCTCCATGAAGGGGCGCAGCACTTCCGATTCGTAGTTTTCCGGCAGGCCCCCGGAGCGCTTGGCCGCTTCGGCTTCCTCCAAGCTCATGCCGTACACGCGCATGATGTCCTGCGTGAGCTGACTGCCGCCGAACGCCTGCTCGCGCGTGTACACGGTCTGCGCGTTGCGCAGCACCGTGATGTTCATCACGTTCGCGCCCAAATCGACCAGCGCGATATTCTGGTCTTTGCCGTTATCCGGGAATTGCTGCTGAATCAGCTCGAAAGAAGTCTGGATGGCGTAGGATTCGACGTCCATGACTATCGCCTTGAGGCCTGAGGCTTCGGCCACCGCGACCCGGTCTTCGACCTTTTCCTTGCGTGAGGCAGCGATCAGCACTTCGACCTCTTCCGGTCCCGAAGGAGAAGGCCCGACTACTTGAAAGTCCAGGTTGACCTCCTCGAGCGCAAACGGGATGTACTGATTGGCCTCGGTTTCGACATGGACCTCCAGCTCTTCGTCGCGCAGCCCCGCCGGTACGATGATCTTCTTGGTGATCACCGCGGCCGTGGGCAGGGCCAGGGCGACGTTTTTCGTGCGCGTCGCCATTCTCTTCCAGCCACGCTGCACGGCATCGACGACAGCGTCCAGGTTGGTGATGTTGCCGTCCAGAACCGCGTCCTTCGGCAACGCCTCGATGGCATAACGCTCGACCCGCGGATTTCCCCTGCCCGCATCGGCGAGCTCGACCAGCTTCACCGAGGACGAAGAGATATCCATCCCGAATAGCGGCGGCGCTTTCGGCTTGAAAATATCCAAATTCAAATTCAGCTGCAACCGGGATTTCCCCTTCAGGTATGGCTGGTTAGGCGCGATTAGTATAATTTACGTTAAATGCTAGCAACAACCCCTCACCCTGTAAAGTAAATTTTTCACGCGAGATATTAGGTGCTTAGGGTGAACCTACCGCTCTTTCTGCTCTCTATAATGGGCGACCTTTTTCCGGATATCCCCTGAATGTGGCTTCGATGGTTCGCCTTCCCGGCGTTGGCGCTGGCCGGGTTGGGGGTAGTGAGCCTGGCGCTGGCTGGTTTCGTGATCCTTCTGGCGTACCCTAACCTGCCCTCCATCGAGGCGCTCACCGAGTACCAGCCGAAGATCCCGTTGCGCGTCTACACCGCCGACGGCTTGCTGATCGGGGAGTTCGGCGAAGAGCGCCGTTCGGTCGTCAGCATCGAGGAAGTTCCTTCTCTGATGAAACAGGCGATCCTCGCGGCCGAGGACGAGCGCTTTTACCAGCATACCGGGGTCGACTACCACGGGGTGCTGCGGGCAGCCTACTCCAACCTGGTAACCGGCGGCAAGACTCAAGGGGCTTCGACGATCACGATGCAGGTCGCGCGAAACTTCTTTCTTTCCCGGGAGAAAACGCTGACCCGCAAACTGTACGAGGCGCTGCTGGCGTTCAAGATCGAAAACAGCCTTGGCAAAGATCAGATCCTGGAGATCTACATCAACCAGATCTACCTCGGCCAAAGGGCCTACGGGTTCGGCGCAGCAGCGCAAGTCTACTTCGGCAAGACGCTATCCCAGCTCAACTCGGCCGAGATCGCGATGCTTGCCGGGTTGCCCAAGGCTCCCTCCTCCTTCAACCCGGTGATCAATCCGAAACGCGCCAAGCAACGCCAGCTCTACGTGCTGCGGCGCATGCGCGAGCTCGCCCTGCTCGACGACGAGCAGTACGAGGAGGCTCAGAAGACTCCGATCAGCGTCAAGCGCGAAACCGTCACCGAATATGAGATTCACGGCGAGTTTGTCGCCGAGATGGTGCGCCAACTGCTTTTTGAGCGCTATCCGGAGGAGGTCTATTCACGCGGCTTTCGCGTCTACACGACGATTACGCGCGCAGACCAGGAAGCGGCCTACGCGGCCCTGCGTCAGGGCTTGCTCGAATACGACCGGCGCCACGGCTATCGCGGCCCCGAAGGATTCGTCGATATCAAGGATGCGCAGGAGGAGGACTACGAGGAGACGCTGCAAGACCATCCCGACAGCGACGACCTCCTCGCGGCACTCGTTCTGGAAGCGACACCGAAACGGGTGAGAGCCTATCGGCGTGGAGGAGAAACCGTTATCGTGTCCGGGGAGGGACTCAAGTTCGCCGAGCGCATGCTCGATTCCCGGACTCCACTGACCCGCAGGATCCGGCGTGGGGCAGTGATTCGCGTCCAGAAAGACGACCATGACGACTGGCAGATCGTCCAGCTCCCGGAAGCCGAGGGCGCCTTTATCTCGGTCAACCCGCAGGACGGCGCCGTGCGATCGCTCGTCGGCGGCTTCGATTTCAACCGGAGCCAGTACAACCACGTGACCCAGGCCTGGCGCCAGCCCGGCTCGGGCTTCAAGCCCTTCATCTACTCGTCCGCGCTGGAGAAGGGATTTACGGCGGCCACCGTGATCAACGATGCCCCCGTGGTGGTCGACGCGGCGCTGACGGGCGGCCAGGTCTGGGAGCCCAAGAACTACGACGGCAGGTACGAAGGGCCCATGAGCCTGCGCATGGCGCTCGCCAAGTCGAAGAACATGGTGTCGATTCGAATCCTTCAGGCGATCAGCCCCCAGTACGCGCAGGATTACATCACCCGATTCGGCTTCGATGCCGATCGCCACCCGCCCTACCTCACCATGGCGCTCGGCGCGGGCTCGGCCACACCGCTTCAGATGGCTCGCGCCTTTTCGGTATTCGCCACCGGCGGATATCGCACTGAACCGTACGTGATTCAGAAGATCGTCGACGACCGCGGCAACGTGCTCGCGCAGGCGCAGCCGGCTCGCGCCGGGGACGAGACCCTGCGGGTCATCGACGCCCGCAATGCCTTCATCATGGACAGCATGATGCACGATGTGATGCGCTACGGAACCGGCGCGCGCGCCATGGCGCTCGGGCGCCAGGATCTCGCCGGCAAGAGCGGCACCACCAATGACTACGTCGACGCCTGGTTCAGCGGCTATCAACCCATGCTCGTCAGCGTCGCCTGGGTGGGCTTCGATCAGCCGAAAAAACTCGGCCCCGGGGAGACTGGGTCGGTCGCGGCGCTGCCGATCTGGATGAACTACATGGGCAAGGCGCTAAAGGGCACGCCGGAGATGGCCCAACGCAATCCCGAGGGTGTCGTCGTGGTCAAGGTCAACGAAAACGGGCTTCAGTCGCCCGACGGAAGGCCGGAATTCTTCTTTCGCGAAAATGTGCCGCCCGAGCAGGGTCCGGTCGATCCGGGAGTGCGGACTACAGAGGACGTCAGGAACCAGTTGTTCTAGCTCGAGCGGCTCGGCCGGCGCGGACGCGCACGGCCCGCAGCGTGACTAGCGCAGCACGACGGCGCGGCCCGATTGTTCGCTCACCAGCTTCGACAGTGCTGCAAGCAGCTCGCCGCCCTCGCGGGTATCCACCCAGTCCGACCCATTCCAGCGGAAATGGTAGCCTCCCGATCTTGCTGCGACCCAGATCTGACTCGCGGCAGAGTGACGGTTGACGACAATGCGGCTGCCGTCGGCAAATTCGAGCTCGAGCACACCGGAACCCTTGGGCTCGCAGTCGCAATCCGCCCCGGTTTCTTCCACCGCCCGCGCGATCCGCTCCAGCATCGCATCGGCCAGGCCGTCGAATTCGCTCGGGGTCATCGCCGTGCTAAACTCGTTTGCACAAACTAATTATCGGCTTCGCCATGCGCCGCGCCGTTGGCCTCGTTCTCGTTTTCCTCGCCCTCTCGGCCTGCGGCAACAAAGCGGCGCTCTATCTTCCCCCGCCGGAACGAGATCCGCAGCAGGATAGCAAACCCGCGCCGCGCCAGTGAATTTTTTTTCGTACCAGGACGGCGCGCTATGTGCGGAGCGCGTGCCTCTCCTTGAGATCGCGGAGCGCTTCGGAACGCCGAGCTACATCTATTCGCGCGCCGCACTCGAGCTCGCATACCGCGAGTTCGATCAGGCTTGTTCGGGGCGCGACGTCCTCATCTGCTATTCGGTCAAGGCCAACTCCAATCTCGCGGTACTGGACGTACTTGCGCGTCTCGGTTCGGGTTTTGACATCGTTTCGGGCGGCGAGCTTGCGCGGGTCCTAGCCGCGGGGGGCAGCGCAGCCAAGACCGTTTTTTCCGGCGTGGGCAAGAGCGAAGCCGAAATGCGCCGCGCGCTTGAGGTCGGCGTTATGTGCTTCAACGTCGAGTCCGAAGGGGAACTGGCTCGGCTCGCCACCGTTGCGCGGAGCATGGGCAAGATCGCTCCCGTGTCCTTGCGCATCAACCCTGATGTCGATCCCAAGACGCACCCCTACGTCGCCACCGGCTTGCGAGAAAGCAAATTCGGCATCGCCTACGACGCAGCGCTCCCGCTTTATCGCAAGGCGGCGAAGCTGGCGGACCTTCGAGTAGTCGGAATCGATGTTCATATCGGTTCACAGATTACCGACGTTGAACCGTTCGTCGCTGCGCTTGAAAAAGTCCTTGAGTTTGTCGACGTCCTGGACGCCACAGGGGTGCACCTGGAGCATCTCGATCTGGGCGGCGGGCTCGGAATCCGTTATCGCGACGAGGCGCCCCCGGGGGTGAAAGATTACCTGGGACGCCTGTTCCAGCGCCTCGGCAAGCGCGAGATGCGAATTCTGTTCGAACCCGGCCGTTCGCTTGTCGGCAACACCGGGCTCCTGCTCACCCGCGTTGAATATCTCAAGCACGGCGCCGCAAAGAACTTCGTCGTGACCGATGCGGCGATGAACGATCTGTTGCGCCCGGCGCTTTATGACGCCTGGCACGAGGTACTGCCCGTGATCCGGCGGGAGGGTCCGGCGCGGAGCTACGATATCGTCGGTCCGGTCTGCGAATCTGCGGATTTTCTCGCCCGTGAGCGCACGCTCGCGGTCGCAGCCGGGGATCTTCTCGCGATCATGTCGGCGGGCGCCTACGGCATGACGATGAGCTCGAATTACAATTCCCGGCCGCGTGCCGCCGAGGTCATGGTCGATGGGAAAACGGCTCACCTCGTTCGAGACCGCGAAAGCGCCGATGCCCTCTTTGCATCGGAGCGACTTTTGCCGTAAATTTAAGCGTTTGCCGACAAGGGCATCGGGGACAACGGGAGGGGCCGGGGTCCACGGTAGCCGTTCGTGCGTTGCGGAGACCCGAGAGTCGATGAACGGAGTCATTCGCAGCAGTCGGTCGCATTGCCCGGCCGCTTCCTGATGGAATATGCGGCTTTTTCCCCTCGTTAGCGAAACCATGGATTCTTCAGCGCACTTGCACATTGCAGCACGTAGGTCCAAGCGGCTGCTTGTTTTCGGCGGCGTTGGCTTGCTCGTTCTCGCGGTCGCGCTGTTCGCCTACTTCGGAACCGAAATACGCGCAAACGAGCGCAAGGCGCCCAAAGGACCTTCGGCGATACCGGTCACGATTGCGCCGGTCCTGCAGGAAATCGTGCCTTTCCGGCTCCTGGCGATCGGCAACGTCGAGGCTTATTCGACCGTGGCGCTCAAAGCGCGCGTCGACGGACAGATCGTCGAAGTCGGATTCAAGGAAGGCGAGGAAGTTCCACGAGGTCGCGTGCTCTTCAAGATTGACCCGCGCCCCTACCAGGCGGCATTACGCCAGGCCGAAGCCAACTTCCTGCGCGACACCTCGCAAAAAGACCAGGCCCGCTCACAAGAGCGCCGCTACCAGGAACTGCTCGCAAAGAATTTCGTCTCCAAGGAGGCCTACGCGCAAATCCGCACCAACGCCGATACGGCCGAAGCCGTGGCCCAGGGGAGCCGCGCCGCGCTCGATAACGCAACGCTGAATCTGGAGTACTGCACGATCCGCTCTCCGATCGACGGCTACCCGGGAAAGATCCAGATTCAGATGGGAAACCTCGTCAAGGCGAACGATACGCTTCCGCTGGTGGTGATCAACCAGGTCCACCCGATCTACGTGAACTTCTCGGTGCCGGAGCAGCAGCTCCGCGCCGTTCGCGGCTACATGTCCTCGGGGCCGCTCGCGGTCGAGGCGCTGGCCCCGGGCTCGGATCAACCCGCAGCCTCCGGAACGCTGGTCTTCGTCGATAACGCGGTCGATCCGAGCACCGGCACCATCAAATTGCGGGCGCAGTTCCGGAACAATGAAAACGCGCTGTGGCCGGGCCAGTTCGTCAACGTGAGGATCAAGCTCTACGACCAGAAAGACGCCCTGGTCGTGCCCTCCAAGTCGGTGCAGACCGGGCCGGCCGGCCAGTACGTGTTCGTGGTCAAGCCCGACATGACCACCGAGGTGCGCAAAGTCACGGTCGAGCGCACCGAGGGCGACAG
>DATHJM010000489.1:0-8890 GCA_035489775.1 Burkholderiales bacterium | reverse complement strand
ATAGTCGAAGTCCCACAAGACGACTCCGTCGATGACGAGGATTTCGCTTTCGACGCCCATTTCATCGCGAAGGATGGCGCCGAGCGTCTGCGCGATGTCCCCGTCGACCATGATGTAGAGGGGCATGTGCTTCGCGATGGTGTTCGCCAGCCCGTTCCGGATGCCGAGGGCGAAAGCGGCGATGCGCTCGTAGGACGGGATCCCCTCCCAACGCAGGGCGAGCGCGGTCTCGGTATCGCCTTCGACCAGATCGAAGGATTTGAAGTGTTCGCGAATGGCTTCTGCGAGCTTCCCGGGATCGATGAGATCCTCGCAGACGTAGGACGGCTGCAGCACCTGGAGGTTTTTCCTCGGCAGCAGGGCGCCGGGATTCGAGATGTAGATCGTGTTGCCGCTCAACTGGACGCTGTACTCGGAGGCCCCGAGCGCCGTGGCGCGGATGCACTCCCCGGGCGGCAGCAAGGGCCAGGGCAAGGCACCCGCGTCCACTTTTCTGCGCAGCGCGAGGCCGAGCAGGCGGCCCATGTCTCCGAATTCGCGTGTCTCCCGCTGGTAGACGTATTCGGCTACTCCGCCGGAAAACATCACGCCGTCGATTCCGTCCGGCGCCGGAAGCGGCTCGGTCAGGAAGAGGCTCTGCACTTCGGCAGAAAAGGCGCGCTCCGAAACCGAGGCGAGAATCGCTTCGGCCATCCATTCCGCGACTCGCTCCATCGCCGCGGCGTCGGCGACATCGCCGCGGCTCCAGTGGAATCCGGCCTGGGCGGCGAGATGGCGCCCGGCGGGGTCGAGCCGCACGATGCGCCGGTTCTCATCGATCACCAGGAGCCGGCCCCCCACGTGCACGGCGGCCGTGGCGATCACTTTCCCCCGCTCGACGAGGGCGAGCTTGGTGGTGCCGCCGCCGATGTCGACGTTGAGTATGCGTTTTCCGGAGTCGTGAGATACGCGAGCGGCCCCCGAGCCGTAGGCCGCGAGCATCGATTCCATGTGGTGGCCGGCTGTGGCGCAGACGAATTCCCCGCGCTGCTCGGCAAGAACGCTGGCGATGGCTTCGGCATTTTCGCGCCGCAGGGCTTCGCCCGTGAGGATCACCACCCCGGTGTCGATGTCGTCCGGATGCAGCCCGGCATCGGCAAATGCCCTGTCGATGATGAGCCCCAGCTCGGCATCGTCGATCAGCTCCTCGCTCCGGTAAGGGGTCAGGGAGACCGGAGACTGGAACAGCGTCTCCCGCGAAACCACGAAATAGCGGCTCGAAAGCTCCTCGCCCATCCGCCGCAGATTGATGCGGGAAAAAATGACCTGAGTTCCCGACGAGCCGATATCGATCCCGACGCTGACGAGCGAGACGTGATCCTGGATCCACAGGGGATTGTCCTCGAGACGGCCGTCCGCCCCGTAGTGATCGTGGTCGTGGTCGGCCGCTTCGTCTCCGTCGTGACTGTGATCGTAATCGCGGCCGTAAAGATGATCCTCCAGCTTGTGAGTCGGCTTCGGGTTCTTGTTGTCCGGCATGGGAATCAGGGCGATGCCCGGGTGGGTTGGCGAGCCTGCAGCTTGTCGCCGAGCGCTTCGCCCAGGGCACGCGCCTCCGCCGCCCCCTTGGCGTCGCGGTCGGCTTCGCTCACCACGCGGGCGCGCTCGTAGAACGAGCGCGCCGCGCCGCGATCGCCCCGCAGCGCGCTCGCGCGGCCCAGGCCGATCAGGTCCAGATATATCTTGCGCGGCGCCGCGAGCTCCCTGTCGATGGCAAGCGCCTCCTCGAGATATCCGGTCGCAGCGCGCGCGTCGCCCGCGCGTATCGCGGTGACACCCAGGAGGCGCAGCGCGTTGGCCGCCTCCGCGCGATCGCCCGAAGCCCGGCTCGCGCTCAGAGCCGCTTTCGCGCTCGCCGCCGCCGAATCCGGCCGCCCTGCCTCGAGCGCGAGCTGTCCTTTCACATTGTGGATCGCTCCGGCGACCGCGCAACCGCGCTGCCCGCAATGCGACGCTGCGCGCTCGACCCATTCGCCGGAGCTCGCCAGGCGCCGGTCCTCCAGATCGATTATCGCGTGACGCAGTGCGGCTTGCGCCAGGCGGTCCGCGGAAAAGCCCAGGCGGCTTTGCTCGAACAGCGGCGCAAGACTGGCGCGCGCGTCGGCGAGCTTGCCGAGTCGCTGGTACACGATCGAAAGATTGATCGCGTTGGCTGCGATGCCCTCGGCGTCTTCAACCGATTGCGCGAGGCGAACCGCTTCCCGGTAATGGCGCGCCGCGCCCTCGAGATTGCCGCTGCGCAGATAGGCATCGGCCCTGCGGTTTGCCTCGATCACCGCGACCTCGCCGGAAGGAGGCGCGCTTGCGGGCGGCTGCGAGCCGCAGGCCGCGACCAGCACGGCGGCGGACGCCGCGGCTCGCAAGGGAAACGTCCCGGAAGGCATCGGGTGGTCAGCGTTGCGCGCCTGCACCGTCCGATTCGAAGCTGTCCAGCGGAAGCGTCCGCACGGACTTTGCCTCGATCATGTCGCGCAGGAACCAGGAGTTGCGCGCCGCCCCGACGATGTCCTGCCCGTCCCGCACGAGGTCGCCGCCATCGCGCAGCATGCCGGGTACCTGAACCAGGATTTCGTGCAGAGCATCGCCGTTCTTTCGGGCCGTATCGCGGATTTGCGCAGACGCTCCCGACATCTGATCGAGCGTGTGCGCGAACTTCTCGGCGAGCAGCGGCAGCTGCCGCTCGACAGCGACCACGGTGCGGTCGGCATCGCGAAGAACCTGGCGCATTTCCCGGTTGGTCTCGGGAAGCTGCTGGAAAACCGTGCTTGCCCCGGCGACGGATTTTCTGAAATCCCCGTCCGGGTGATTCAATTCGGCGAGCATCCGGCGCATGTCGTCGATCACGGGCGTGAGCTGGTTCCTGAAATCGTCGATCAATTCGGCCACGCCGCGGGCGGGGATGTATTCGATCTCGTCCCCTTCGGCCAGGGACTCTCCGGCGCGCCCGGGATCGCGGCTCGGAACGATCTGGATGGAGCCCGCGCCGACGTAGCCTTCGCGCACCAGCCTCGCTTGCGACCCTTTGGGCAGGCGCGGAATGTATTCGCTGTTGATCGCGAGCTGCACTTTCACTCCCCGATCCGATATGTCCAGGTCGCTCACGCTGCCGACCGGCAACCCGAACAACCTCACCGCCATGCCTTTGCTGATCCCCAATGCGTCGGCGGCGTAGAAGTAGATGGCGGTGTGGCGCACGAACGCGCCCTGCTTGTAGCTCACCAGGAGTATGACGCCGATCACGCCGAGCACCGTCGTGAGAAAGAACAGGCTCACCTTTCTTCCGATTCCTGCGAAGCGCCTCGGTCGGGAATGCTCCTGCATGGCGTTCTCCTTAAAAAGTTTCCGCGCCGCCCCTCGCGGCGGGTACTAGGCCTCCGGCGAGCCCTCGATCTGCACGAACGTCCCGCCCGGGCAGCGCGCCTGGTACGCCGGGAGAAATCCCGCTGCGCCGGCGCGATCCGCGGCGTCGAGCCCTCCGAGAAGATCTTCGACCAGCACGAGTTCCGGATTCTCCAGCAGTATCCTGACATAGCCCGCGAGTTTCTTCTCGTACGCGCTCATCCTTTCGGGCAGTTTGGCGAGCAGACTGCGCGGATCGGCGCCGAGCTCCTCGAGCAGGCCGTTGACCTCTGCCGCGGCGCCGTGCATGCGCCTCGGGGCGTGGAAACCGAGCGGCAGCACGATGTTCTCCCACGCATTGAGGTTGCTGAGCAGGCCCCCGTCCGCGGGGAGAAACGCCACTCGCGCCCGGAGCGCGGCCCGCTCCGCGGGGCCCAGCCCGTCGACTTCCAGGCCGAGCAGCACGAGCCTCGCCCCCAGTTCCGATTTGAGGTCGAGGACCGCGCCGAGCAGCCTTGCCTTCCGGGCGTCGCTCAGGCCCGCCACCTGGTGGTTTCCGCCTTTGGGAATCCAGATGCGGCCGTCCTCGCCCGCGGGCGGCTCGTAGCCGAGCGCCACGCGCGCATGAGCCGGGTGACGCGAATCGGAATCGGAGCCGGCCGCCGGGTCGGCGTGGCTCATAGCTTGGCCGTCACCAGGCCGAAGAACGCCTGGCCGAATACCAGGTAGGCGAAAATGACGTTGAGCAGCATCACGAGCAGAGTGCTCTGCGTTACGGCGTTGATCGCCGCCTTGGGGACCGCGTTGATCGAGACTCCGGGAGGGTGCAATCCATGGTAGCAGCAGATCACCGCGATCGCGACGCCGAAGAGCAGGCTCTTGATCATCGAGTACGCGAAGTCCACCGGGCTCGCAAGAAGGAAGAAATCATTCGCAAGCTGGCCGAGCGAAGCGTCGATCGTGAGCGCGCTGAGAAGCATTCCGCCCCCCACGGCGATCACCTGCACGTAAAAAGTGAGCGCCGCCGTGGACAACGCCACGCCGACGACCCGGGGCACGACCAGATAGTCCCGGGGATCGATTCGCATCCGGCGCAGATTCGCCACCTCCCCCGATATCTGCATCAGGGCGAGCTCGGTGGCGATCGCGGTGCCGCTGCGCTGGATTACCAGCACCGCGGCGATGAGAGGCCCGATCTCGCGCAGCACCACCCAGATAAGGATTTTCACCGCGAGCGCCGAATTGGCGTCGAGGACATCGATCACGTAGGCGATGATCAGGGTACCGAGGAACGCGCCGCGCAGGACCATCCCCGCCGTGGCGCTGGCGCCGGTGAAGTAGATCTGGCGAATCAGCGATTCGGCGACCGGCGGGAGCGCGAGCACCCGGAGCCTGCGCAGCACATGCCCCATGAGCCGCGTGCACCCTTCGAACTCGCGATAGACGCCGATCATGACTCTGATGTGCGACGCGCCGCCAGGAAAAGGGGCTGCCTTGCGCAACCCCCGGGAAATTTGGCGCGCCCGGCAGGAATTGAACCCACGACCCCCTGGTTCGTAGCCAGGTACTCTATCCAACTGAGCTACGGGCGCGAAACGAGGCGCTGATTATAGCAGGCGGCAACGGCTTGGATCTTGGCGGAGAGACAGGGATTCGAACCCTGGATACGGAGGTAATCCGTATAACGCCTTAGCAGGGCGCCCCCTTCGACCGCTCGGGCATCTCTCCGCTTGCGCAGGAACTATATCATCACGGGGCTGCGGGTGTTCTGCTCCGGTCAGCTCGGCTGATCGAGTCCGAATGCCTTGTGCAGCGCCCGCACGGCGAGCTCCATGTACTTCTCGTCGATCACCACCGAAATCTTGATCTCCGAGGTCGAGATCATCTGGATGTTGATGCCCTCTTCGGCGAGAGTGCGGAACATCTGGCTCGCTATTCCGGCGTGCGTGCGCATTCCGACGCCCACCATCGAGACCTTGCAGATCTTCGGGTCGCCGCGAATGTCGGCGGCCTTGATGTGGTCCTTGACCTGCCGGTTGAGCACGTCGAGCGCCTTCTGGTACTCGTTGCGATGCACGGTAAACGACAAGTCGGTCAGGCCGTCGACGCCGGCGTTCTGGATGATCATGTCGACGTCGATGTTGGCGTCGCTGATCGGCCCGAGGATGGCGTAGGCGATGCCGGGCCGGTCGGGCACGTCCATGACGGTGATCTTCGCTTCATCGCGGTTGAAAGCGATTCCTGAAATGACGGCTTCTTCCATCTTTGCGTCTTCCTCGAATGTGATCAGGGTGCCCTCGCCTTTTTCCTCGAAGCTGGAGAGAACGCGCAAGGGCACTTTGTATTTGCCGGCGAATTCCACCGCCCGGGTCTGCAGCACCTTCGAGCCGAGACTCGCCATTTCGAGCATTTCTTCGAAGGTCACGGACTTCAGGCGCCGCGCTTCCGGCACGATGCGAGGGTCGGTGGTGTAGACCCCGTCCACGTCGGTGTAGATCTGGCACTCGTCGGCCTTCAAGGCAGCGGCGAGCGCGACCGCAGTGGTGTCCGATCCGCCGCGGCCGAGCGTGGTGACATTGCCCTCGGAATCGACGCCCTGAAAGCCGGCGACGACGACGAGCGTTCCATCGGCGAGGTCCGCGCGCATCCGGTCCTCGTCGATTTTCCGGATGCGCGCTTTGGTGTGCGAGCTGTCCGTGAGGATGCGCACCTGTCCCCCGGTGTAGCTGCGCGCCTTGACGCCACGCTCGAG
The DNA here is from genome assembly GCA_035489775.1 of Burkholderiales bacterium. GTDB lineage: Bacteria > Pseudomonadota > Gammaproteobacteria > Burkholderiales > SG8-39 > VBDM01. Next base: position 2,760 of record DATHJM010000489.1, on the reverse strand, counting down.
CAGCGCCATGCACAGCAGGCCGATCGTGACCTGCTCGCCAGTCGACACGACGACGTCGTACTCGCGCGGATCGGGCTCGGCCTGGACCTCCCTGGCGAGAGCGATGAGTCTGTTGGTTTCTCCACTCATTGCCGAAACCACGACAACGAGCTGATGGCCGGCGGCTTTGAAAGCGGAAATCCTACCGGCGACGCTCTTGATGCGCTCGCTCGTGCCCACCGAAGTCCCGCCGAATTTCTGAACGATCAGCGCCATTGCAGCCTCTAAAAAAGTCCTTGAATCCTATCGTAAATTCGTCACAAAGGACAGTGTCAGCCGAACCCCGACTGGAGGGGTATTTCGGCACTGGCACGCTCCATGCTGATGGCATAGGCATTACCGCATAAGCGGTACCGGAGCGAACATGAAGCTGCTCGAACTCGTCAACCCGCGGGAAATCCGCAGGCGCCTGGGCCTGAACCAGGAGGAATTCTGGACCATGATCGGCGTGACGCAAAGCGGCGGCTCGCGTTACGAAAGCGGCCGCACCATGCCCAAGCCCGTGCGCCAGCTGCTGCGGCTGGTCCATGTCGAGCGGATCGACCTCAGCCGGGTGAAAAAAGAAGACTTCGAGATCATCGACCACCTGAAATCGCACCATCCGGATCTCTATCAGAGCCTGCGCAAGGCGGCGCGAGGCAAGCGCAGGAAGTCCGAGGAATCCAAGCACTGACATCTCTATGGCTGGGCCGGGGGCAAGACGCAACAGCAGTTGCGCGAGGGGAAACGAGGGGGGAGCTTATGCGGCGGACTAAATGTCCGCCGCTTTTTTTTCAGTGCGCGGCGTGCTGGCGCTGGCTGCGCCGGTCCGCCCCGCCCGCGCGACGCTCGTCGCCGATGTAGCGCACTTGAGGCTGCTTGCGGCGCTCCACGCTGACGTGGGGCCCTCGAGGCTGCTCGCGGCGCTCCACGCTGATGTAGAGCGTCGGCTTGCGGACGAAGCGCGCGCCGGAAGCAACTTCGTAGCCGGTGACTTCTCCGCTGGCGCTGGTGCTGAACGCCAGGCGTTCTCCGAAAGGGAGCGTCGCAAAGGCGCCGCTCGAGCGCACGATGAACGCATGCGATTCGGGCGTGCGTTCGAGAATCACGCGCGCAGCGTAGGGATTCGGGGCGCCCGGCGCGACCAGCGTCAGCTGGCCGTCCAGCACGGCCACGAGCATCGTCGCATTGCCGTTCTCCGAGCGATAGTGGCCGCAGTAGCGCTCGGCGTCTTCCGCGAGATCGGGCGCGGCGCGCGCCATCTCCCTGGCGACGATCGGGGTCAGCAGCTGCAGCGCATAGTCGCAAAAGCCCGCCGGGTTGCCGTCGTCGGCATTGGTCAGCACGGCGACCCCCAGCTTCAGCGCCGGGATGAACTCCATGAGCGCCGCAAAGCCGGGCGTGTTGCCCGGATGTCCGACGCGCACCCGTCCATCGACGCGGCGTACCCGCATGCCGAGTCCCCAGGCGGTCTGCCAGTCATCGAGAAGCCACTGCGGGCGATGCATCTCGCGCAGGCTTTTCCCGCCGAGCACCGAGCCGCCGCTTCCCATGTGAAACGCGAGATAGCGGCCCATGTCCTCGATCGTCGAAACCATGCTTGCCGCGGGGCTGACCACGCCGTGGTCGGTGCGCGGCGCCGGCACGTACGGCTCGGCGGGCGTCGGCCGCGAGTAGCCGGTCGCGACTCGCGCCTCATCGCCATGCGGCATCGCGTCCGTGCTCGCCATTCCCAGCGGACCGAGGATGCGCCGCTCGACGTGCCGCGCCCACGGCTCGCCGCCCGCCGCGGCGATCACTTCACCGAGCAACGCGTAGCCGGCGTTGGAGTACTTCCACTCGGTGCTCGATGGATACGTGGCGCTGACATGATCGGGGAACTGCGCCGGGAAGCTGGGCTGGGTCCACCACGTGCCCGGCAGGTCGCGCTGCAAGCCCGAGCTGTGCGTGAGCAATTCGCGGATCGTGACGTCGAGCAGGTCGACGTTGCCGGCATGGATCGCGCTCGTCGTTACGTGGTCGCGGACCCGGTCGTCGAGCCTGAGCTTCCCGTCCTCGTGCAATTGCAGGATCGCGAGCGCGGTAAAAGTCTTGGTGACCGAGCCGATGCGGTAAAGCGTTTGCGTGGTCGCCACCGTTTTCACGCTCATCCCGGCGTAGCCGAAGGCCTTGGTCCAGACGGGCCGGTCGCCGATCACGATCGTGAGCGCCACGCTGGGGAGACGCTGTTGCATGACCGAATGCGCGGTCCACGCATCGAGGAGGGGAAGCGCCTGCTCGACACCGCTCGTCATGGCTTCGGACTTTCCCTGGACTTGTCTGGCGGAAGGTGTGTCCGCCTGGAAGCGGACCTAAAGTGCTTGTATCAGTTATTCAGTCTTGTATGACGCTGGCCGTTACCCACAAATCGCCGCGCGAACGCGCGCCAGCTCGAGGCGCGCAGCTAGCCGGCGACACAATCGAGAACAAAGGTCTCCAACTGCAAGGTATCGCCGTCCCGGTGAAGTTCGATCAGCCGCCCGTAAGGCGGGCTGGTGTCGAGAGGCCACTTCTTGGGCCAGTATCCAAACTTCGCGAGGATCAACCAAACAATCCATCGTCCCATATGGCCGTTACCGTTCGCATACGGATGCACGCGAAGGAATTCCACCAGTACCCGACAAGCGAAAGTCACCAGGTAGTAGAGCTTCTCCTCGGGAGACACCCGGGAATCAGGAAGGCTGAATCCCGTCTTAAGCGCCG
>DATHJM010000488.1:0-16653 GCA_035489775.1 Burkholderiales bacterium | reverse complement strand
GCGAGTTGCCGCGCGCAAGCCGCGTGGTCGCGTACTGCGTGCACGGGCAGGAAGTCAGTCAGGGTGTCGCAAAGGCGCTCGCCGGGCGCGGCCTCTCCGCGCAGTACCTGCAAGGCGGCATCGAAGAGGGTTGGAAGGCCGCGGGCGGCGTGCTCGACGCGAAGCCCGCGGGCGCCAACACGCGCTGGGTGACGCGCGAGCGGCCGAAAATCGACCGCATCGCCTGCCCCTGGCTCATCGCGCGCTTCGTCGACCCCGGGGCGGAGTTTCTCTACGTGCCGACGAAGGATGTCCTCGCCGCTGCAAAGGAACGGGAGGCGACGCCTTACGACATCCCCGACGTCCACTTCTCGCACGAAGGCGAGCGCTGCAGCTTCGACGCGTTCCTGAAGCACTACCGCCTGAGCGACCCAGCGCTCGCGCAGCTCGCGGTCATCGTCCGCGGCGCTGACACCGCGCGCCTCGATCTCGCGCCGCAGGCGGCCGGGCTCGCCGCGATCTCGCTCGGGCTGTCGCGCAATTTCGCCGACGACCACGAGATGCTCAAGCACGGCATGGTGATGTACGACGCGCTCTATGCGTGGTGCAAGGGAGGGCAGGATGAGGTGCACACATGGAATCCCGCCGCTTACCGCTGAACAAGGAGTACCGCATGAGAAAGGTTCTCGCGTTCATCATTCCAACTCTCGCATCGGTGGCCGCCATGACTACGACTCACGCTGAAACTTTCACTTTCGACCGCGACGCAACCGGCGCGCTGCCTGCAGGCTGGCGCGCTGGCGTCACCGGGCGCGGCTCGCCCAAATGGTCGGTCGAGGCCGACGCCTCCGCGCCGAGCAAGCCCAACGTCCTCAAGCAATCGGGCAGCGGGTTCTTTCCCTGGTGCGTGAGGCCGGACGTGTCGCTCGACGACGGCTACGTGGAAACGAAGTTCAAGCCGCTTTCCGGGCGCGAAGACCAGGCGGGAGGCGTGGTGTGGCGCTGGAAGGACGGCGACAACTACTACGTCGCGCGCGCGAACGCACTCGAGAACAACGTCTCGCTCTATTACACGGCCAACGGGCGGCGCAATGAGCTGAAATACGTGAATGCGCCCGTTCCCGGCAACACCTGGCACAAGCTGCGGGTGGAGTTCTCCGGCAAGAAAATGCGCGTGATCCTGGATGGCAAGCAATACATCGAGATGGATGACGGCCACATCGCCGGCGCGGGCGCGGTGGGCGTATGGACCAAGGCGGACAGCGTGACCCTGTTCGACGATTTCGGCTACGGAGCGGCATCCGCGCGCTGAAACTCATCGGAGATTTCTAAGCACTGCACCGATTCCCGATTTACCGGGGGTCGGAGGGGAAATAGCAGCCTCCCCTTGAGATGGCTTCATCCATCCAAGCGCTGGTCACTTCTTTTTGGGAGCGACCTATGGATGGCATGGTTCTCGGATTATTTCTCCTGGCGGCGTTTCTCGGCGCGGTGACGACCGGTGTTGCCGGTTTTGCCATGGGCCTCGTGGTGTCCGGCATATGGCTGCACATCCTCACGCCGGTCCAGACCGTAACCCTGATGGTGAGCTACAGCGTTTTGCTGCAGGGCTACAGCCTCTGGAAGCTGCGGCACGCGCTGAGCTGGCGCAAAGTCGCGCCGTTCATCGCCGGCGGCGCGATCGGCGTGCCGATCGGCGCGATGCTGCTGGCGCACATCAACCCGGCGCACCTGCGCACCGGGGTGGGCCTGCTGCTGCTGCTCTACAGCATCTACTACCTGGCGCGGCCGGCGCTCGAGCCGGTGCAGGGCGGAGCTCCCGCAGACATCGGAATCGGATTTCTCAACGGGCTGCTCGGCGGATTGACGGGCCTGGTCGGGATCGTCGTGGTCATCTGGTGCCAGTTGCGCGGCTGGCCGAAGGACGTCCAGCGCACGGTCTTCCAGCCGGTCATCATCACGACGAGTGCCATGACCGCGGTCTGGCTGGGTGCGAGCGGCGCGGTCACCGCCGATACGGTGGAGCTGTTTGTGCTGGGCTTGCCGATGCTGCTGGCCGGCACCTGGGTCGGGATGAAACTTTACGGACGGCTCGACGAAGCGAGCTTTCGCAAGATCGTCCTGATTCTTTTGCTGCTCTCCGGGATCTTTCTGGTCGTCCCCGTATCGATTTTCAGGTGAAATGGCTCGATGGAGCGCTGCCTCAGCGCCGCCGCGCGAAAGGAAAGCCCCGGCGGCGGTACTGGATCGCGAGCCAGCCCCCGAGCATGCCGCCCAGGTGCGCGAAGTGCGCCACGCCCGCCGCGGTGCCGGTCACTCCGAATATGAGCTCGAGCGCGCCGAAGAGAATGACGAAGAAGCGCGCCTGCATCGGGATCGGCGGGAAGATCAGCATGACCATGCGCCGCGGGAAATACATGCCGAAGGCGAGCAGCAGTCCGTAAAGTCCGCCGGAGGCGCCCAGGGTCGGGACGGGCGGGCCGCCCGCGATCGCGGTGAACAGGAGCTGGGTGAGCGCGGCTGCGACGAGGCAGACGAAATAGTAGGCGAGAAAGTAGCGCGAACCGAACAGCCGTTCGATGTCGCTCCCGAACATGTACAGCCCGAGCATGTTGAAGAAGATATGCCCGATCCCGCCGTGCAGGAAGCCGTAGGTGACGAGCTGCCAGATCCAGAATCCGTATCCAGGCGGCCACAACGCGAACCATGCCTCGAGCAGCCCGCCGCTTGCGGACTGCAGCAGGAACACGGCCACGTTGGCGATCAGGAGCGTCTGAGTGACGGGCGGCATGGAGGTGATCCGGTCAAACCCCGCTCAGGGAGCGTATTTGACGAGAATGCGCGCGACGCGCGATTTTTCGCCGCTCCAGTTCGCGAATCCCTGGCAGACCTGCTTGCCGTCGCCGTCGGGCCGCTCGATGAATTTTTCCGCGAAGCGCGCCTGCCCCGCGTCCTGCCCGGCCTGCACGCGGGCCTCCTGCCAGGGCTGCTTGGAATCCTCGGCGCGCACGTAGAGCTGCACTTCCCGGACCGTCGCCGATGCCGGGACTCTTGCGCAGACCGCCACGCGCACAGCGCCTTGCTCGGTGCATTCCAGCCTCGCCCCGGGGACGATTTGCGGGCAGGGACCGATCACCACGCTCGCGACGGCGCCTTCCTCGCCCAGGCGCTGGGCTTCGGCGCGGCGGGTGCCGGTCTCGATCTGCTCGCGCTCGTTCGTGCGGGCCCGCTCCAGCCGCAACGCAGTCGCGTTGATCTCCGAGAGCTTGGCTTGCAGATCGGCGCGCAGGGCGTCCCGGTCGCCTTCGCGCAGCGACACGAAGTATTGCGAGAGCGCAAACCCGCCCACCGCTGCAGCAACCAGCAGAGCGAAGACGACGATCACCGGCCCGCGTCGGGTCTTCTTCGTGATCGGCTGGCCGCGCTCGCGCTCCTTCATTTCCCTGCGCCAGGAAATGCGCAGCTGAACGAGCGCGCCCGCCACGGTGGCGAGGGCGCCGATCATCGCGGCGGTGACCGGTTCGGAAAGGCTCGGAAAATCCATGGGCGGATGATAACTTGAACGGGCGTTGCGGAGGTCAATCGCGGCCTTGCCGAATCGTTTGCCAGCTTGCCGGCCTTATGCTAAAACGCCCCGTGGAAATGGAAAGTCCCGCTGAAATCGGATAAAGGAGACGATCTTGTTCATCATGCGTGCGTGCCGTCTGGCAATGATCGTGGCAATCACGGCTGCCCTGCAGGCGCCTTCCGCGTCCGCGCAGTCTCTCGATTACGAATTTTTCAAGACGCGCGTCGAGCCCATCTTCCTCAAGAAAAAGCCCGGGCACACCCGCTGCTACGTCTGCCACGCGGAAAGCAACAACGCCCTCCGCCTGGAGAAGCTCTCGCCGGGGGCCAAGTTCTGGACCGAGGAACAGTCCCGCCGCAACTTCGAAACGGTTTCCAGGCTGGTGGTCCCGGGCAATTTCGCCGCGAGCCGCCTTCTGTTCATGCCGCTCGCGCCCGAGGCGGGCGGCAACGCCTTCCACAACGGCGGCAGGCAATTCGCTTCCAAGAACGACCCGGACTGGAAAACGCTCGAGCAATGGGCGAACGGGCCGAATCCCGCGGGCGGCAAAGGCAAGTAATCCCGGCGGCCCACGAAAAAAGCAGAACGGCGGTCGCCGCCCGAGGCGGTGACCGCCGTTTGCGTTTCTGGGTCTAGCGCAGCCCCAGCGTGTTGATGCGCTTGGGCACTTCGCCGACCGGGATGTTCGCGACCACCTTCATTGCTTTGGTGTCGATGGCGGATACCGACCTGATCGCGGAGTTGGTGACGTAGAGAAACTTGCCGTCGGGCGTGAATGTCGTCCAGTTCGGCAGCGCGCCGATCGCAGCGCGCCCCGGCAGCTTGAGTTCGGGCAGCGCGACGTGTCCCAGCAGCTTGATCTCGGGCAGCGAGTAGACGAAGACTGCGTTGGCGAACACGCTGGTCACCCACAGCGTCTTGTTGTCCGGGGCGACGCTCATGCCGTGAGAGGGCGTTTCGGTGCGTCCCTCGGCTTTGCCGTATCCGGTGGGCTGGTCCGGAAACCGGATCCGCGCCACCTCCTTGCGCTGCGCGAAATCCACCACCGCGAACCCGCTCAAGTCCGACAGCTGGACGAAGATCCGGCTGGTCGAGCCGTCGGGGGCGGTTTCGAGCGTCATCGGGCGCACGCCCTTGTCGAGCTTGAGATCCCAGGCCACCTGCTCGGTCTTGAGGTCGAGCACGGAGAGGAACTTGTGCCGGACGGAACCCGCGACAGCATACTTGCCGTCGGCCGTCACGTAGACGTTGTGCATGCGCCCGTTGAGCGGGACGGTCTTGGCGAGGGTCAGAGACCGGGTGTCGACGATGTCGAGCCCGCCGTTGTCTTCCGCTATGCAGATGATGACCCGGGCGCCGTCGCGGGTGACTGCAATATTGTTGGGGTGGCCGCTGAGGGGCACTTTCTTGACGATCCTGCCGGTGTTGCGGTCGACGACGTCGAGCGTGCTGTCGGCCTCGTTGCTGACGTAGACGCGCGTGCCGTCGGGAGCGAAGTCGACGCCGTGGGGCGTCTCGATGCCCTCGATCACCTGCACGACCTTGTTCGTCGCCGGGTCGATGACGTGAACGTTGTCGCCGGCGCTGTTGGTGGCATAGACGCGGACTTCGCCTGCCGACGCGGGCAAGGCTGCGAGCGCAAGCACGATCCACAGACTTCCAAGGCCGCCGCAATGATTTCTAACGGTCGTCAACATGGTGGCTCCTCCAAGGTTGACGGTGAGTGTAGGCGCAAGCCCGTTCAGGGGTCAAGGCGCTCAGAACTTGAACAGGCGCTGCGGATTTTCGACCAGGATCTTGCGCCGTGTCGCTTCCTCCGGCGCCCATTTCCCCAGAAGATTCCACAGCGCCATCGAGCCGACCTTGTCTGCGAAGGAAAGGTGCGGGTAGTCGCTTCCCCAGATGACCCGATCGGGCGCGGCCTCGATCAGCGCGCGGGCCATCGGCGCGACGTCGGCAAAGCCGTCGGCGACCGACATGCGATAGACGCCGGTGAGCTTCACCCAGCAATGCCGCTCGCCGCGGCGCAGCAGTTCGAGCAGTTGCGCAAAGCCCGGCTGCTTGACGCCGTCCTTCGCGAGAAACATGCCGAAATGGGCGAGCGTGAAATCGAGGTTCAATTTCGCAAACGTCGGCATGAGTTCGGCGGTCAGCCATCCCGGGGTCAGGAAGTCGAGCTGCCAGCCGATCTCGGCACAGCGCGCGCGCAGGCGCTCGATTCGCGGCAGCAGTTTCGGCGCGAACCCCGTCTCGAAGGGTTTGATGGGCGACAGGTTGATCCGCACGCCGCGCACGCCCAGAGCGTCCAGGCGCTCGAGCTCCGCGTCCGGGGCGTTCTCGTCGATGTCGACGATGCCGCGGCAGTTCGTCCCAACCTGGCGCATCGCCTCGAGCATGCAGCGGTTGTCGCGGCCGTAAGCAGAGGGCTGAACGAAGACGAAGCGCTCGATCCCGAGTTTCCTCGCGAGCGCGAGAAAGTCTTCGACCGGCGCCACCGGCGGCGCATAGCGCAGGTCGGCTTGATTGTGGGGATAGCGTCCGGCCGGGCCGAACACGTGGAAATGGCAGTCGCAGCCGGCGGGCGGCGACTTGAAATCGGGATTGCCTTCCTGACTCAGCCGCATGGTGATAACCGTTCTGCATCGCGCCGATGACTTTGTCATCTTACGCGCCAGAGTCGCACCGTGCTTATATCGAGAGCTTTCTGAAAAACAGCGGAGACACTCATGGACAAAGGCAAAACCAGCGGCAATGGCGCGGGCCCCGATGTAAAGCGGCGGCGCCTTCTCAAAATCGGCGGGGCGGTAGGCATAGGCGGAGCGGTGGGCGGCACCGTCGCTCTGACCGCGCTGTTTCCGCGCTCGGCGCATACCCAGGCAAGGCATCACCATCGCACGCCTCTTCAAGACAACACTGCCGCCCGCTGGCTCACGAAATTCGTGGACCGGCTGCCGATTCCGAACACGATCACGACCAACCAGACGCTGAACGGCGTGCCGTTTTACGACGTCGTCATGCGCCGCTTCCAGCAGAAATTGCACCGGGATCTGCCGCCCACGACGCTGTGGGGCTACAACGCCCAGTTTCCGGGACCCACCTTCGAAGTGCGCCGCGGGCGCCCCATAGCGGTGAAATGGGAAAACAACCTCCCGGGCAGGCATTTCCTGCCGATCGACTCGACGATTCACGGGGCGGAACCGCCGACGCCGGACGTGCGCACCGTGGTCCATCTGCACGGCATGAAAGACATGCCGGACAGCGACGGGTATCCGGAAGCGTGGTTTACGAACGGCTTCAGGCAGACCGGCCCGTTCTTTTCAAACCAGGTCTATCACTATCCGAACGATCAGCAGGCGATGACGCTGTGGTACCACGATCACGCGCTCGGGATCACGCGGCTGAACGTCTACGCCGGCCTGGGCGGCGGGCAGTACCACATCCGCGACGACCATGAGGACTCGCTCGGGCTGCCCAGCGGCCGGTACGAAATCCCGCTTACGATCCAGGACCGCTACTTCAATTCGGACGGCTCGCTGCTCTACCCCGTGCAGACCCCGGGGGATCCGGACACGCGGGTCCCGCCGGTCTGGATCCCGGAATTCTTCGGGGACACCGTGCTCGTCAACGGCGGTATCTGGCCGTTCCTCGAGGTCGAGCCGCGCAAGTACCGCTTCCGCATCCTGAACGCGTCCAACGCAAGGGTTTATCGCATGACGCTGCAGGAGTCCGCGGATACGGGGCAACTCCTGGGCCGGCCCGGCCCGGTCTTTCACCAGATCGGCAGCGACGGAGGTCTTCTGCCCGCTCCGGTGACGCGCACGCAATTGCTCATCGCTCCGGCGGAACGCCAGGATATCGTGATCGACTTCTCCGGGTTCAAAGGCAAGTCGTTCGTCCTCACCAACGACGCTCCGGCGCCGTTCCCGGACGGCGACGACGTCGTCCCGCCCGATATCATGGTGTTCAAGGTGAACCAGCCCCTGCAGGGTCAGGACAGAAGCCGCCTGCCGGCGACGCTCAACAGCGTGCCGTTGATCAGCCCGGCCTCTTCGGTCCGGACGCGCGATCTCGTGCTGAGCGAGCTCGATTCGGCTCCGCCGTTCGAGAACCCGATCATGGCGATGATCAACGACGCGCATTGGGACGATCCGGTCACCGAGAACCCGAAAGCGGGGTCGGTGGAAATCTGGCGCATCATCAACACGACGGGGGACGCGCATCCGATCCACATCCACCTCGTGCAATTCCAGATTCTCGACCGGCAGCATTTCGATATCAATCAGTACCCCAATCTGGTCCTCGACCAGCCGCCGCAGGCGCCAGAGAACAACGAGAGGCCGGCGTGGAAAGACACGGTGCTCAGCTATCCGGAAACGGTCACGCGGGTCATCGCGAAGTACGATCTTCCTTCCGGCGCGAATGCCCGCCGCGGGCAGAAGTTCCGCTATGTCTACCACTGCCACATCCTCGAGCACGAGGAAAACGAGATGATGCGTCCCTACGACGTCGTAGGGTGAGTCTTAGAACTTGTAGTCGATTTCGTGAATGCGGGGGAGCGGCAGCTCGAGCTCGAAGGCCTCCCTGGGAAACAGGCCCTCGAGCCTCGGGCGCGCGCCGGTCAGCACCTGCTGATGGACCCATCCGACCAGCGTGTCGTAGTTTCTCTTGTTCAGCTCGGAGAGCCCGTATTCCCAGGGATCGGGGCCGAGCCGCGCGCGCTCCTCCTCCCAGTAGGTGCGAAACCAGGCGAGCGGCACGTTGCGCGGATTGGCAAGGCGCTGATAGGCGAGCTGTTTCGCCTCTTCGAACGCGAGCACGAGGCTTTCCACCACCCAGGGATGCCGCGCGACGATCTTCGACGGGATGGTCGTCACGTGCATGATGGGGAAGAGCCCCGTGCGACCATGGTAGTCCGCTTCGATCTCCCGGTAGTTCGGAAAAAGCCGCGCCACGCGCGGGTCGCCTTCGCCGATCGCGCGCGTCACGTTCGGCGCGATCATCGCGTCCACTTCGCCCGCGAGCAGCATCGCCTCGACTTTCTTGCCGCGCGGCGCCCGCTCGATTTTCAGGTCCGCCGGCGCCTGCAGTGATGCCTCGTCGTCGCTTTCGATCACCCAGGTGATGGCCCGGTGCGGCACCTGGTAGTCTTCTTCCAGGTGCCCGCGCATCCAGTAATTCGCCGCCGCGCCCAGCGTGCGGCACGCGACGCGCCGGCCGATCAAGTCCGCCGGCCGGGCGATCCCCCTGGCCTTGTTGATGTAGATGAAGCCGTGGCGGAACCGCCGGTGCAGGAAAACCGGGAGCGCCGTGAAGTCGGCGCGCCCGCGGTGCTTTTGCACGATGTAGGCGCCGCCGTTGAACTCGTTGATGTCGCAGGCGGAGCCAGCAGCGACCTTGTCGTGCAGGTCGCGCGTGCCGGGATAGTTCGCGACGACGAGCTCGATGCCCTTGGGCTTCACCGTGCCTTCCTTGAGCGCGCGCACGATCTCGTAGCTCCCGACCAGCATCGAGAGCCTGAGCTTGCCCGGCGCCGCGCGTGCCGGCTTCTTCGGCGCGGATCGCCGGGGAATCTTCTTCGCTGCTTTCCTGGCCATGGCTTTCCCTATTCCGGTCTTATGCCGACCGCCTTGACGATCCCCGCCGTGTATTCGATATCGCGCCGGATGGTCGAGCTCAGCTCCTCGGGCGTGCTCGTCGCCACCGGGAAACCGATGTCCTCGGCTTTCGCGCGCACCTCGGGCGAGTTCAGTATCCGCACGATTTCGTCGTGCAGGCGGGCGACGATGGCCCGCGGCATGCCGGCCGGCCCGAAGTAGCCGCCCCAGGTCGAAGGCGCTTCGTAGCCCGGCAATTGCTCCGCCACGGTCGGCACGTCCGGGATGACGTGATAGCGCTTCGCGCCGTTCACCGCGAGCACCCGGATTTTCCCCGAGGCGAGGAACGGAGCCGCGGTGGCGAGAATGCTGAATCCCACCTGGATCTCGCCGGCGACGAGATCGGTGATCACCGGCGGGCCGCCTTTGTAGGGCACGTGAACCCAGTCGATGCCGGTGAGGAGGCGGATCGATTCGCCGGAAAGATGATGCGTCGTGCCGATCCCCGAAGTGCCGTAGGAGAGTTTTCCGGGATGGCGCTTCGCGTATTCGATGAGCTCGCGCACCGAGCCGACCGGAAGCGCGGGACTCGTCACGATGAGGGCGACCGTCTCGAACGCCTTGGTGATCGGTGTGAAATCCTTGAGGGGATCGAGGCGCGCGCTCTTGGACAGGAACCGGTTCATCACCAGCGCGCTCGCCGAGGTGAGCATGATGGTGTAGCCGTCGGGCGCGGCGCGCGCGACCGTCTCGGCGCCGATCGCGCCGCCTGCGCCGCTTTGCGTCTCGACCACGACCGGCTGGCCGAGCGCGCCGGTCAAGCCTTGCGCCACCAGCCGCGCAACGACATCCGCGCCCCCGGCCACGGTCATGATGGAGCGGATCGGCCTCGACGGATAGCCTTGAGCCTGCGCCGCGAGCGGCACGGCGACGAAGGCCGATATGGCGATCGTCAAATACAGACGGCGTTTCGCCACGGCGATTCTCACTCCGCCTTTGCGCCCGAATCGCGGACGACCTTCGCCCACTTCACCGATTCCGACTTGATGTAAGCGGCGAATTCCTCCGGCGTGCTGCCGAGGGCTTCAGCGCCCTGGCCCGAGAGGCGCTCCACGACGTCGGGCAAATGCAGGATTGCGACGATCTCGCGGTTGAGCCGCGCGACGATGGCCCCCGGCGTGCCCGCGGGCACCACCACCCCGTGCCAGGTGTTTGCCTCGAATCCTGGCAGAGCGATTTCATCGACCGTCGGCAGGTCCGGTGCCGCTGGCGAGCGCTTCAGGCTCGTCACCGCGAGCGCGCGCAGCTGCCCGTCCTTCACGTGCGGCAGCGCCGGCGGCATGGTCGAGAACATGAGCTGCACCTGGCCGCCGAGCAGGTCGGCGAGCGCGGGCGCGGCGCCCTTGTAGGGTACGTGGATCAACTTCACTCCGGCCATCGAGTTGAAAAGCTCGCCTGCCAGATGCGCGGGCGTGCCGTGCCCCGAGGACGCGAAGTTGATCTCGCCCGGCCTCGCCTTGGCGAGCGCGATCAGCTCCCTGACCGTCGCCGCCGGAAGCGACGGATGCACGACGAGCACATTGGGAGTGGACGCCGCGAGCGTCACCGGCGCGAGGTCCTTGATCGGGTCGAAGGGCATCCTGGCAAAGAGGCTCGCGTTGATCGCGAGCGGACCCGCGGAGCCCATCAGGAGCGTGTAGCCGTCGGGCGAGCTCTTCGCGACGATGTCGGTGCCGATATTGCCGCCCGCGCCGGGCCGGTTGTCGACCAACACCTGCTGCCCGAGGCGCTCGCCGAGCTTCTGCGCGATCGAGCGCGCGATGATGTCGGTGCCGCCGCCCGGCGGGAACGCCACGACGAAGCGGACCGGCCTGGCGGGATAGGGCTCCGCCGCCGCTGCCGCGTGCGGCGCAGACAGCGCGAGCGCAGCCGACAATGACGCAGCGGCGCGCAGGCTCACGCGCATCTCCCGGTCTTGCGGGTCACCGCTTCCTTGCCGCGGTCTTCCTGCCGTGCTTCGCGAAATATTCGCGAGCGGTCCTGAACCCGCCCAGCGCCGCCGGATACCCGCAGTAGATCGCGGAGTGCAGCAGAATCTCGCCGATCTCTTTCTTCGTCACGCCGTTGCGGATGGCGCCGTCGAGATGGAGCTCCAGTTCCTCGGCCTTGCCCAGCGCGACGAGCATCGCGATATTCAGCATGCTCCGGATCCGGCGCGGCAGCCCCGGGCGAGACCACACCATGCCCCAGGCCGATTTTGTCGCCAGCATCTGCATCGGCATGGTGAACGCGTCGGCGGTCCTGAGCTGCTTCTCTACGTACGCCGCGCCCAGCACCCGCTTGCGTAATTTCAGACCCTGCTCGAACAGCTTGTCTCTCATCAGGATGCCCCCGGAGTTGCCGCCGCCGTTCGATCGAGCGCGGCGGCCGCGACAAAAGAATTATCGTTTTTTTATCCGTTGAACGCTACAATGGCGAGCGGGAAATTCTCAGCGGTCCCGCGAGGAAAGCGAAGAAGGAAAGCGAAGAAGAAACAGCAGGGAGATCCCCCATGAATCAGCTGCGCGCATGCCTTTCGGTGAGCGGCGCCTTCCTGCTTGCCGCGCTGTTTGGTATTGCCCCGCCCGTGCAAGCCCAGCAGGACGCCTCGCGGGCGACCCCGCCGCCCGGCAAGGCGCTGGTGTTCGTTTTTCGCAGCGAGCGTGAGCCTGTGGCCGGGCAGGTGCCGGTGTACGTGAATCTGGCGCGCGTCGGCGAGCTTGCGAACGGCACCTTCGTCGTCGCGACCGTCAATCCCGGAAGGACTTTCCTGCGCATCGGCGATCAGGTGCTGTCCATGTCCACGCTCGAGGCCGTGGCCAACCAGAGCTATTTCGTGCGGGTCGACGCCCTCCCTGGCGTTAAGCCGCTGCGAACGGAAATGCGTCTGGTGAGCGAAATCGATGGACGCCGCACGCTCGCGCAAAGTCGCCTTGTCGGTCCCGCTCCTGCGGCGGTCGCCGGCGCACCGCGCGCCCAGCCTCCGGCAGCGCCGATAGCGGCGCCACCGCGTCCCAAGCCGCCTGCGCCTCCGGTAGCCGCTGCACCGCGCGTCCAACAGCCCAGTCCCCCCGCCAGGCCTGCTCCGAAACCTGCCCCACGGGCTGCCCCACCCGCCGAGCCGGACAGTGGCTGGGAACTTGCGCTCATCGCGAGCACGGGTGTGTTCAAAATGGCCAACGGCGCCCAGACGGTTGCCGGCCTCCCCAGCACTTTCGACAAGACTTCCCAACCGGTGCTCAGTATCGAGGCCGAAATGCGCAACCAGGGCGGATTTGCCGTGGGCGGAGAACTCTTCTACTTCAAGAACGATCTGGTCGCGAACGGAACAACTCTCAACGCCCAGCAGCAGGTGATCGCCTTCATGGGGAACGGCAAGTATTATTTCCGGGCTGCGGACCGGCTCTATCCTTTCGTCGGTGCCGGAATCGGGTTCGCCAGTGCTTCCTATAGCGGCAACCTCACGGGAAGCTCGGGAGGGATGGCTTACCAGGGTTTGGTGGGCATCGAATATCGCTTCGAGTCGGTCGGTGTCCGCGTGGAGTACAGGTATCTCGCCGCCACAGCCGGGAAATCCGGCAGCGATGTGAAGGTCGGCGGCTCAGGCATTCTTGCCGGAGTGAGTTTCACTTTTTGAGACGCCCTGCCGCGCCCATGCAGCCGGGCGCTGAATGCTCTTCACAAGCGGTCGATGGCTCGGTCCCGGCATCGATTTCAAGACACACCCTGTTGCCAAAGCCAAGAGCCCCAAACTCGCGCATCTCCGAATCCGGCAACGGCCACCTCATTTCCAGAAGGCAGGAGACAGTCCGCCCGTTGGAATTGAAAATCAATGTATAGGACCTGACCGGTCCGGAAGGTCCGCACATTGCCAGAACGGCCTTCCGCAACGCGGGAAGGTCCTGCATGTTCCGAAGCGTCTTCAACACCTCTGCGCTAGTCATGGCTGATGAGGATCGAGTGGCGCGGAAATCAGAAGCTCGATGGATGCTAGCAGCCCGGTCCAGATGGTTTGGCAGGGGCCGTAGTAGTCCGTACGGACTATTCTGTTACACGTTGTTTTATTGCCATTGGTCCACGCTATTTACACGGCGAAACGGCCGAAACGGCGGGAACGGAGGGGAGCCAATCCCGAACGACACGACACCTTGCGGTGCGCCGAAATGCTATGCGAGTTTACAGTTGAGCCGGGTTACCTGAAGGTAGATCTGTTCAACCGGCAGACGGCTGAGGAAATGCGAGACGCTCTTGTCGCCATCGCGGCCGAGGCGCGCAAGCACAAGTCCTCGCAGATTCTCATATCGGTTCATGCTTCGAGGCCCATATTCAAGGTCGAGCAGTATGGACTCCCCAATTCCTTCAGAGAGCTCGGCAGAATTGCCCTGACGGGCGATTCGGACGAGCTCAGACTCTCCCTTCAGTACGTCGAGTCGCTGGCGCGGCGGAACGGGATCAACGTTCGGAGCTTTCGCAACGAACAAGCGGCGCTCCGTTGGTTCAAGGACCGGCGATGGGCGCGGGACCGGCGCGAGCGACAGGAGCCATGGGAGGGACAAGAGCGACGCCAGAACCAGCCCCGCCGCAACCAGGAAAGCACCCGCGCGGATTCATCTGGAGGTGCGTCCGCCTGAGGGAGCACCCCTACTCGGGTTTGATGCCGGCCTCGCGCGCGAGGCGCCCCTTCTTCTCGAACTCCGCCCTGATGTGCGCGCCGAACTCTTCGGGCGAACTGCTTGCCTTCAGCTCGACTCCGCGCTCGATGAAGCGCTTGTAGAGCTCCGCGTCGCTCACGGCTTTCGCAACCGCCTGCTGCAGGCGCGCGAGAACTTCGCGCGGGGTTCCCGCCGGGGCGACGAGGCCGTTGAAGGTGATGTCCTCGTAGCCCGGCACGCCCGCCTCGTCCACGGTCGGGACGTCGGGAAGGAGCGGCGAGCGTTTGAGGCTCGTGACTGCGATCGCGCGCACCTTGCCCGCCTTGATCTGCGGGGTGGATGTGCTCACTTGATCGAACATCATCGTGACTTGCCCGCCGATCACGTCGATGAGCGCCTGTGAATTGCCCTTGTAGGGGACATGCAGCATCGTCACCCCCGCCTGGCGGTTGAAGAGCTCGGCCGCCATATGGCCGGTCGATCCGTTCCCCGAGCTAGCGTAGGAGATTTTGCCCGGCTGCGATTTTGCGAGCGCGACGAGCTCCTTCACCGACTGCGCGGGGAGGGCGGGATGCACGATCAGGACCTGCGGCACGAGGCAGGTGAGCGTGATGCCGGTGAAGTCCTTCAGCGGATCGTAGCCGGGATTCGCCACGATCAAGGGCACCGTGGCGAAGGTGTTCGCCACCGCGAGCACCGTATAGCCGTCCGCCGGCGATCTCGCGACGAATTGCGTGCCTACGAGGCTCGACGCCCCCGGCCGGTTCTCGACGAGAACCGGCTGGCCGAGGCTTTTCGAAACCGGGTCCGCGAGCGTGCGCGCGACGATATCGACGTTGCCGCCCGCCGCGAGCGGAACGATGATGCGGATCGCGCGATGCGGATAATCCATCGTCGATTGCGCGAGCGCGACCGCACCGCATCCCGAAAGGACCGCGGAGAGGAGAATCCGGCCAAGTCTCATATTGCCTCCGATTGTATTATGCTCGACACCTGCCCATGTCGATCGCCTGGAACGCATTCACCCCCGCATCGGCCCTGATCGGCGGTGCCATCATCGGCGCAGCGGCGGCCCTGTTCGCCGTGCTGAACGGCCGCATCGCCGGAGTCAGCGGCATCCTCGGCGGCCTCGCGCGTCCGCAGGCCGGCGACGTCTCCTGGCGGATCGCCTTCGTCGCGGGACTCGTCGCCGCGCCCCTCGCCTGGGGTCTCGTCGCGGCGCTGCCTGAGATCCGGGTCGACGCGGGTTACCCGGTGCTCGCGGCCGCGGGCCTGCTGGTGGGAGTCGGCACCCGATACGCAGGAGGATGCACCAGCGGCCACGGCGTATGCGGAATCTCGCGAGCGTCGCCGCGCTCGATCGCGGCGACCGTCGCGTTCATGGCTGCCGGATTCGCGACGGTTTTCGTCGTGCGCCACCTGATCGCGCCGTGAGGTCCTCCATGTATACGGCCGCTTCCTTCGCAGCGGCCTTCGTGTTCGGGCTGGGGCTGCTCGTCGCCGGGATGGCGAATCCGGCGAAGGTGCTCGCCTTTCTCGACCTCGCCGGCGCCTGGGATCCTTCGCTCGCTCTGGTCATGGCGGGCGCTGTCGCGGTGGGCGCGTGCGCCTTTGCCTTCATGAAGGGCCGGACGCGAACGCTGCTCGGTGCGCCGGTGCTCCTCCCGAACGCGCGCCGCATCGACAGGCGGCTCGTCCTCGGCAGTCTGGTATTCGGCGTTGGATGGGGACTGGCAGGCATCTGCCCGGGACCCGCGCTGGTTCTGGCGGGCACCGCCTCGGCGAAGGGCCTCGCCTTTCTCGCGGCGATGATCGCCGGCAACGGGGCATTCGAATTCTTCGAGAAGAAAAAGCGGGTTGCGCCCGGCCCCGCGCAAATGCGGTCATCGTAGGGCCCTCATGGCGACGGTGAAACCCAAGCGCAAATCCGGGCTCAAGCGCGCCCCCGCGAAACGCACGCCGAGGAAGGCCAAGCCCGGCACGCGCGGCCTCTCGCCGGCGGAGTGCCGGCTCGACTCGCTCTCCGGCGACGCCGAGGAGGTGCGCGCCAGGATCGAGCGCGAAGGCGGCCTGGTTCTCGGCGCCTACAGCGATCCGCTCGGGAAGAATCCGCTCATCCTCGCGATCCTTCCGATCGAGCACATCGAGCCGACGCCCTTCCAGCGCGATCTTTCGCAGGCGCATCACCGCAAGCTCGCCGATGTCCTCGACCGAACCGGGATGTTTCTCGACCCGGTGATCGCGGTCACCGCGCCCGAGAAAGGCTTCTGGACGCCGAACGGCCGACACCGGCTCGAGGCGATGCGGAGGCTGGGCGCCCGCTCCATTACGGCGCTTATCGTGCCCAAGCGCGAAATCGCCTGGCAGATCCTCGCGCTCAACACCGAAAAGGCGCACAACCTGCGCGAGAAGTCGCTCGAAGTGATCCGCATCTATCGAGGCCTGCTGGACGAGGACCCGAAGCGCGCGGAGAACGGGTTCGCCTTCTACCTGGAGGAGGCGTCGCTAGTGACGCTCGGCGTGTGCTACGAGAGGAACGGAAAGTTCGCCGGCGGCGCCTACAACCCGATCGTGCGGCGGCTGAAAAAGTTTTCGGAGGAGCCGCTGTCGAAAGCGATCAAATTGCACGAGCAGCACGCCGGCATGCTGATGGACCTGGATGAGCGCGTCACCGAGGTCATGGCCAGGCTCAAGGCGCGCGGTTTCGTCAGTCCCTACCTGCGCGCTTTCGTCGTCGCGCGCGTGAATCCCCTGCGCTGGATCCAGGGCGAGCCGCCACCGCTGGAGGAAGTCCTGAAGACCATGCGCGAGCGCGCGGCGA
>DATHJM010000487.1:0-4024 GCA_035489775.1 Burkholderiales bacterium | reverse complement strand
ATCCAGCTCGAACGAGGTCGAGAGCGCGAGGCGCACGTCGTTGCGCGCCGCGGGAATCCCCGGGGGGATGGGCAAAGCTGTCGTGGCACTGGAGCGCGTCCGGTTTGCGTTGCCCCCGAGATCGATCTCCGGGAGGAAAGCCGCGTTGGCCGCGCGCAAGTTGGCGTCGGCCTCCTCGATGCGCGCCACCGCGAGCCGGATGTCGGCGTTGCGCTCGAGCGCCGCGGCGACGAGATCGTCGAGCGCCGGGTCGCCGTAGAGCTTCCACCAGTCCGAAGGCAAGAGGGCCGCTGTCCCGACATCGGGCTCCGTGTACGCCTTGGGAAGATCCATGGCAGGCCGCTCGTAGTCGGGCCCTAGCATGCAGCCGCCAAGCAGCAGCACCCCGGCAAGAACCGGAATGCGCATGCTCACGAGCTGCTCTCTCCGGCCGGTGCCGCCTTCTTCACCTGCCGCGCCTTGCGGCCCGTGAGGAAGATGTAGAACAGGGGCACGAACAGGGTCGCGATGAAAGTGGCTGCGAGCATGCCGCCCTCCACCCCGGTGCCCATCGAGCGGCGCGCGGCCGCGCCAGCGCCCGAAGCGATCGCCAGGGGCAGCACGCCCAGCACGAAGGCAAGGGAAGTCATCACGATCGGCCGGAATCGCTGGCGCGCCGCGGTGACCGCGGCGTCGAACGCGGACATCCCCCGCGCGGCGTTCTGCGCGGCGAACTCGACGATGAGAATCGCGTTTTTCGCGGCGAGCCCGATCAAGGTCACCAGGCCGATCTGGAAATAGATGTCGTTGCTCATGCCGCGGACGAGCACCGCGAGCAGGGCGCCGAGTATGGCGAACGGCACCGAGAGCAGCACCGCCACGGGCAGCGACCAACGCTCGTAGTTGGCCGACAGGATCAGGAACACCATCACCAGCGCAAAGCAGAACGCTATGATCGCGGCTTTGCCGGCGCGCTTTTCCTGGAAAGCCTGGCCTATCCACTCGAGGAAATAGCCGTCGGGCAGGGCTTGGCGCGCGACTTGCTCGACGGCCGCGATGCCCTGCCCGGAGCTGACACCGGGAACGGTGGCCGCAAGCACTTTCGCAGCGAGGAAGCCGTTGAAGCGGTCGATCTGGTCGGGTCCGACGACAGGCTGGATCTGCAGCATGCTCTTCAACGGCAGCATCTCCCCGGTGGTGCCCGAGCGCACGTACACGTTGCCGAGGTCCTCAGGGCGCACGCGGAACTGCGGCTCCGCCTGCATCTGGACGCGGTAGGTTCGCCCGAATTTGTTGAAGTCGTTGACGTACAGCGCACCCATCGTGCTCTGCAGCGCGTCGAATATGTCGCTGATCGGCACGCCGAGCGAGAGCGCCTTCTCGCGGTCCACTTCGACGAAGATCTGCGGCACGCTGGCGCGGAAAAAACTGTTGGTAGCAGTAAGATCGGGCCGCTTCCTCAGCTCCCCGAGAAACTGCTGCACCGTTTCAGCGAGCTTTTTCGCGTCGGCATTGGCGCGGCTCTGCAGGAACATCTCCATGCCTCCCGCGGTGCCCAGGCCGCGGATCGGCACCGGATTGAACGCGAAAACCAGACCCTCGCTCATCGCTGCGCCGCGGGCCCCGACGAACTTGACGATATCGTCGGCGCTGGTGCTGCGCTCGTCCCAGGGTTTCAATGTGATGAAGAGCGTCGCCGAGCTGGTCTTGTTGCCGCCGCCGATCAGATCGAAGCCGTTGATCATGAAGACGTGCTCGACCGCCGGGTGCTCCGTGAGAATCTTCTGCATCGCCGAGCCGACCTTGCCGGTGCGCGCGAGCGTCGCTCCGTCGGGCAGGACGACGGCTCCGAACAGGTAGCCCTGGTCTTCCGGCGGCACCAGGCTGCCGGGGATGACCCTGAACAGCAAGCCGGCGCAGCCGATGACGAGCGCGAAGGCCGCAAAGGCGATCACGGCGTGGTGCGCGACCCAGCGCACGCCATTCGTATACAGGGACACGAGCCACGCAAAGCCCCGGTTGAACGGCCTGAAAATCCGCGATTCCTCATGAGAGGGTTTCAGCAGCAGCGCGCACAGGGCGGGCGTCAGCGTCAGCGCGACCACGCCGGAGATGACCACCGCGGTGGTGACGGTCACGGCGAATTGCTGGTAGAGCCGCCCGGCGAGGCCCCCGAGGAAGGCCACCGGGACGAACACCGAGCACAGCACCAGCTCGATTGCAATGATGGCGCCGGTCACTTCGCGCATGGACTCGATCGCGGCCTCCTTGGGCGAGAGGCCCTTGTCGGCCATGAGCCGCTCGACGTTCTCCAGCACGACGATGGCGTCGTCCACGACGATCCCCGTGGCGAGCACGATCGCGAACAGGGTCAGCGTGTTGATCGAGAACCCGAACGCGTACAGGCCTGCGAACGACCCGATGAGCGAGATCGGCACGGCGATAAAGGGAATGAGCGTGGCGCGCCAGCTCTGCAGGAAGATGAACACCACCGCGAGAACCAGGAGCGCCGCGATGAAAAGAGTGTGGATCACCTCCTTGATCGAGGCCTGCACGAAGCGCGTGGTGTCGAAGGGGACCAAGTAGCTGACGCCGGACGGGAAGCCCTTTGCGATCTCGTCCATGGTCTTGCGCACCGAGTTCGCGACGTTGAGCGCATTGGCGCCCGACTGCAGGTAGACGGCGGTGCCGATCGTCGGCCTGCCGTCCACGGTGGTGTAGGCGTCGTAGCTGATCGCGCCGAGCTCGATGCGCGCGATGTCCTTCACGCGCAGCACGCCGCCGGGACCGCTCGAGCGCAGAACGATATTGCCGAACTCCTCGGGCTGGATCAGCCGTCCCCGGGCGGTGACGGTGTAGACGAGAGCCTGATCGTCCGGCGCGGGATCCTGGCCGATCTTCCCGGCTGCGTACTGGGTGTTCTGGGCGCGGATGGCGGCGGCGACGTCGGTGGCTGTGACGCCGAGTTGCGCCATCCTGTCCAGGCGCAGCCAGACGCGCATCGAGTAGTCGCGCGCGCCGAGGATGGTCGCGTCGGCCACGCCCGGAACGCGCTTCAGGACGTCGAGCGCGTTGATCGTCATGAAGTTCGAGAGATACAGCGTGTCGAAGCGCGGATCGGTCGAAGTCACGGCGACGAAGAGCAGAATGTCGACCGAGCGCTTCTGCACCACCACACCGGTGCGTTTGACGTCATCCGGCAACCGCGGCAGCGCGATCTGCACGCGGTTATTCACCTGGATCGTGGCGTTGTTGACGTCGGTCCCCACCTCGAAGGTGCAGGTGATCGTCAGCGTGCCGTTCGAGGAGGAGGTCGACTGGAAGTAGAGCAGACCCTCGACCCCGGAGAGCTGCTCCTCGATCGGCGCGGCGACGGTGCGGGAGAGCGTCTCGGCGCTCGCGCCGGGCAGCGCCGCAGTGATCGTCACTGTCGGCGGCGCGATCTCCGGATATTGCGCGATGGGCAGCACCTGCCAGGCGACGAACCCGGCGAGCGTGATGATGATCGCGATGACCGACGCGAAGATCGGTCGCTCGATGAAGAACCGCGACATGGCGCCTTACTTCGCCTTACTTTGCAGCAGGAGCCGCCGCGGCCTTGGCTTCCGCCGGAGCCTGGGGACTCACCACGGCGCCCGGCCGTACCTTGAGCAGATTGTCGAGAATGACCTGGTCGCCGGAATTGAGTCCGCCCAGGATCATCCAGTCGCTGCCGACCCAATCGCCCACCTGGACCGGACGCGCCGCGGCCTTGCTTTCCTTGTCGAGCGTGAACACGAGAAAGGTTTTCTCGGTCTGGATGACCGCGGTCTGGGGAACGAGGAAGACGTTGTCGCGCGCGCCCGCCGCCAGCTGGACCCGCACGAACTGGCCGGGAAGCAGGCGCACGCCAGGGTTGCCGAATTCCGCCCGCAATTCCTGGGTGGCGAGCCTGGGATCGATTTGCGTCGCGGCGAAATTGAGCCGGCCCTTGAGCGGATAGAGCGAGCCGTCGGGGAGGACCAGGCGCACCTCCACGCCCTTGGTGTGATCGAGCCTCTTGTCG
>DATHJM010000486.1:0-4803 GCA_035489775.1 Burkholderiales bacterium | reverse complement strand
CGAAGGGTTGATTCCACCCTTGTCGCGCGGCGGGTACTCGTATGTCGAAAGCGGTCCGAGAATCACGCCGCCCGAGGAGCGCGCCGCCTCCAGCACGCGGGCGGGGAGCGTCGTGCCTTCCTTCTTCAGGGCGGGGAGACCGATTTCCTCGCGCTGCCATCCGAGACCGAGCTTGAAGAGGGAATTCGCACGATCGAGAACGGCGAGCGTCGCCGCGGTGATCTCGGGCCCGATGCCGTCGCCGGGAAGGACGAGGATCTTCATTGCGCCGGAATCCTGGCGTCTTTGATCAGCTTCGCGTACATCCGCAAATCGCTTCTTATCAGCGCGGCGAGCTCTTCCGGCGTGCCGGTCACGATTTCGTTGCCCCCCTGAGTGACGAGGCGCTCGCGCACGTCGGGTGCGTGCATCGCCTTGACGATCTCCAGGTTGAGGCGATCGACGATCGCCCTGGACGTTCCAGCCGGCGCGAGCACGCCCTGCCACTGCGAGATGTCGAAGTCCTTGATGCCCGCCTCCTGCATGGTCGGCACCTCCGGAAGGGATGAGGCGCGCTTCAGACTGGACGCCGCGAACGCGCGCAACTTCCCGGCGCGGATCTGCGGAACCGATGTAATGACGGTGTCGAACATGAATGTCAGCTGGCCGCCGAGCAGGTCGGCAAGCGCGGGTGCGCTGCCTTTGTAGGGCACGTGCGTGAGCTGGGTATTCGTCGCGAGCGCGAACAGCTCTCCGGCAAGATGGTTGCCGCCGCCGACCCCGGTGGAACCATAGGAGACTGCGCCCGGTTTCGCGCGCGCCGCGTCGACCAGGTCGGCGATGCTCTTGATCGGGGAGCCGGCCAGCGTCACCAGCACATACTGGTACACGACGCACTGCGCGACCGGGGCGAAGTCCTTCACCGGATCGTAGGGGACCTTGGCGTAGAGGATCGGGTTCACCGTGATTGGGCCGTTGGCAGTCGCGAGCAGCGTGTACCCGTCAGGGGCCGACTTGGCGACGAAGTCCGTGCCGATGCCGCCGTTCGCGCCGGCGCGGTTCTCGACGATGAAGGGCTGTCTGAACGCATCGCCGAGCTTCTGGGCGAGGGTGCGGCCAAAAATATCGGCGTTACCGCCCGCGACGTAGGGAACGACCAGGTGCACGGGCTTGGCGGGGTAGTCCTGCGCCGGCGCCGCTGCGGACAGCATGGCCGCGAGCGCAAGCGTTGCGAAGCCGATTTTCATGAATCCTGCTCGCGGAAATGGCGGGGCTACAGGCTATCATATGCGGCATGATCAATCGGCGTTCCGTCGGTGCGGCGCTCGCGGCGATCTCCATGCTCTCCTGGGCTGCGCGCGACGCCGGCGCCCAGTCTTATCCGCAACGTCCCGTCCGCCTCGTCGTTCCTGCACCCGCGGGCGGACCGACCGACGTCCCGGGCCGGCTTATCGCCGATGGATTGTCGGAGCTCTTCGGCCAACGCTTCGTGGTCGAGAACCGGGTGGGCGCGGGCGGGCTGGTGGCAGGCGAGTTCGTCGCGCGTTCCGAGCCCAACGGCTATACGCTGCTCTACGCGAATACGAGCGTGCTCGCGGTGAATCCCGCCCTCCAGGGGACGAACATGCCCTACGACCCGGCCACCGCGTTCGCCCCGATCGGCTTCGTCTCCAATTCGCCGCAGCTTCTCGTGGCGAATCCGAAAGTCCCTTATCGATCCGTGCAGGAGCTCGTCGCCTGGGCGAAGAGCAATCCGGGCAGGCTCAACTTCGCCACCGCGGGGGTCGGGACGCTGCCGCACCTCACCTATGAATTGTTCAGGATGGAAACCGGGATCCAGGCGCTCAACGTCCCCTACGCGGGCGGGGCACCGGCGCTCACCGCGGTGATCGCAGGACAGGCCGACGTCCTTTTCGACCTGGTGCGCACGCGGGTCAAGAGCGGCGAAGTGCGCGCACTGGCCATCACCGGCACGAGCCGCGACGCGGAGCTGCCCGACATTCCGACACTCGCCGAGAGCGGTTATCCCGCCGTGACGTCGACCTCCGGGACGGGAATCGTAGCTCCGGCGGGAATCCCCAGGGAAATCGTCGCACTCCTCAATTCGAAGCTGAACGAGCTGATCGAGCGCCCGGAGACTCAAGGCAGGATGAAGTCCTTCGGCCTCGTGCCCAAGAGCGGTCCGCCCGAGGAATTCGGTGCGTGGGCGGCCCAGGAACGGCAGCGATGGACGCGCGTCGTGAAGCAGTCCGGCGCGAAGGCGGAATAGGATGTCGCGCCTCGCCGCCGCGTTCGGTTCCTCCCACAGCGTCATGCTCGCCGCCGAGC
This sequence comes from Burkholderiales bacterium, assembly GCA_035489775.1. Lineage (GTDB taxonomy): Bacteria > Pseudomonadota > Gammaproteobacteria > Burkholderiales > SG8-39 > VBDM01. The sequence goes on along the minus strand of DATHJM010000486.1, from coordinate 2,496 downwards.
TGCAGGACTGGCTGAAGGGATTTCACCAGAGCGACCTTCGCATGAAGTACTACGATCGCGAAGGCAAGCCGCGGTCCTATGCCGACGTGCTCGCAGGCGCGCCGCCGAACATCGCGCAGCTGATCAGCGGCGAGGCGATCACGGGGCGTTTCAACGAAGTGCAGGACGCGATGAAGCACCTCAAGTCCGAGATCGGCTCTGCGAAGCTCGACGTGCTGATCGTCGTCGGCGACGATCAGCACGAGCTTTTCCAGGACCTGCACATGCCTTCGATCGGAATTTACTACGGCGAGAGCATCCGCAATGCCGGCCGGGCCAATGCCAAGCGGTTCAGCTGGCCCGAAGAGTGGTACAACCGCGCGCAGATGCGCCGCTTCGAGGAGGAAGGAGACATCGACTATCCCTGCCACCGGCCTCTTGCGCTCGCGCTCATCGAGGGCCTGGTCGAGCGCGAGTTCGACGTTGCGGCGGTCGCGGGGCTCGGCGCCGACCAGCACGAGGGGCACGCCTATTCCTTCGTGCATCGCTGGTATCTCAAGGGCGACGCCACGCGGATGCTGCCGGTCGTTCCGATTTTCCTCAACACCTACAATCCGCCCAACCCCCCGCTGCCGAAACGCTGCGTCCGCCTCGGAAAGACGCTGAAGGAGCTGATCGAAAGTTATCCGGAAGACCTGCGCGTCGGATTGCTTGCCTCCGGGGGCTTGAGTCATTTCGTCGTCGAGGAGGAGCTGGACCGCGCGATCATCGAGGCGCTGCGGCGGAAGGATCTTGATTTCCTCGCCGGGCTCGATCCCAGGCGGCTGAAGGCGGGGAGCTCGGAGATCCGCAACTGGATCGTGGTCGCGAGCGCTGCGACGCATCTCGACCTCAAGTGGATTTCCTATACGCCGTCCTACCGGACACCCGCCGGGACCGGAATCGGCCTGGGCTTCGCGAGCTGGAGTTGAACGCCGCCAAGCCGCCCTTCCGCGCCGACCAGGTCGGGAGCCTGCTGCGGGTGCCGGAGCTGCGCGCTGCCCACGAAAAGTCCCTGCAGGGACAGGTTGGCGCTGCGGCGCTTCGCGAGCTGCAGGACCGCTGCATCCGCGACATCATCCGGTTCCAGGAATCCGTGGGGCTCCACGCGATCACCGACGGCGAGTACCGGCGCAGCTCGTTTCATGCCGATTTCATAGAGAAGCTCGACGGAGCCAGGGCCGCCGGGCGCCTCGACGTCAAGGATACGGTGAGCGGCCTGGACGAAAACAGGACGGTGACCGGCAAGACCTTTGCCCCGCGCGCTTTCACGATCGTCGGCAAGCTGCGCCACGCGCGGCCGATCGAAGTCGAAAACTTCGAGTTCGTGAAAGCGAACACCCAGCGCACCGCCAAGCAGACGATGCCGTCGCCCACGATGCTGCTGCGCGGCGGCCGGGCGGCAGTGAGCTACGAGGCGTACCCGGACCTGCAGGAGTTCCACGCCGACATCGCCCACGTCTACCGGGAAGAGCTCAGGCAGCTCGGCGAAGCCGGTTGCCGCTACGTCCAGCTCGACGATACGAACTTTGCGTTTCTGTGCGATCCGAAACTCGCCGATACCTTCCGCCGGGACGGGTACGACCCGGATGAAATGCCCGGGCGCTTCGCCAGGCTGATCAATTCGGTCGTCGCTGGCCGGCCAGCCGGGATGGTGGTCGGCATCCATCTGTGCCGGGGCAATTCCGTGGGCCAATGGGCGGCTCAGGGCGGATACGAGCCGGTGGCCGACGTCCTGCTCAACAAGGTCGACGTGGATGCGTACTTCCTCGAATACGACGACGAGCGCTCGGGCGGCTTCGAGCCCCTGCGTTTTTTCCCGAGCCGCTCGCCCAAAAAAATCGTGCTCGGGCTGGTGAGCACGAAAGTGCCGACGATCGAATCGAAAGACGCACTGAAACGGCGCATCGAGGCAGCCACGAAATTCGTGCCGCTGGAAAATCTGTGCCTCAGCCCGCAGTGCGGCTTCGCGAGCACGTTCCGCGGGAACCCGATCTCGGAAGAGGTGCAGCGGCGCAAACTGGAGCGAGTGGTCGAGGTCGCAACCGAAGTGTGGGGCTCAGCACGGTGAGCGGCTTGAAAGCTTTACCCGGCGCCTCACCCGTAGTAGATTCGTATTCTCCCGGGGGGGCACGAGAATCGAATCCAGGATGACGGTCGAACGCCCAGACACCACGGCCCAGCGACGTCGGCTTTCTTCTTCCGGCGCGGAGGAGAGCGCACGTCTTTCGGCCCTGCGCAGCTACTGCGTGCTGGAAACCGGGCGCGAGGCCCGCTTCGACGATCTGACTTGCCTCGCGGCGACCATCTGCGAAACGCCGGTATCGCTGGTGAGCCTGGTGGACACGAACCGCCTGTTCCTCAAATCGGCGCACGGCATCGATCTCCGCGAGGTTCCGCACCCGGATTTTTTCTGCGGTCATGCCATTCGTCAGCGCGACCTCTTCGTGGTCCCCGACGCAAACGCGGATCCGCGTT
>DATHJM010000485.1:0-10630 GCA_035489775.1 Burkholderiales bacterium | reverse complement strand
GTCGTTCGCCTTGAAATGCGGCGTGATGACTTCGGCTATCACCCGCTTCGCGACGGCATCGGGGATCGCGCCTTCGAGACCACGGCCGACTTCGACGCGAAGTTTTCTGTCGTTCTTGGCGACGATGAGGATGACGCCGTCGTCGACCCGCGCACGGCCGATTTTCCAGGCTTCGGCGACGCGGATCGAGTACTGCTCGATGGTCTCGGGATCGGTCGAAGGCAGCATCAGCACCACGATCTGGCTGCCTTTGCCGCGTTCGAAATCGCGCAGCCGCGACTCCAGCGTCTGCGATTGGGACGCCGAGAGCGTTCCCGTCAGGTCGGTGACACGCGCCTTGAGCGGCGGCACCGCGACCTCCGCGCGGGCCGAGGCGAGGCCCGCGAGGAGAACGCCAGCCGCGACAAGGCCGAGCCAGCGCTTGAGCATGGTAACTACTGCTTAGCCGGCGTGCCCGGCTTGCCGAAATCGACCGTCGGCGGCTTGGAGATGGCTTTTTCGTCTTCGACGCTGAAGCTCGGCTTCACCTGGTAACTGAACAGCATCGCGGTCAGGTTGACCGGAAACTGGCGTATGAGCACGTTGTATTCCTGCACCGCCTTGATGTAGCGGTTGCGCGCGACCGCAATGCGGTTTTCGGTGCCTTCGAGCTGCGCCTGCAGGTCGCGGAAATTCGCGTCGGATTTGAGCTGGGGATAATTTTCGGCGACGAGCAAGAGCCGCGAGAGCGCGCTGCTCATTCCCGCCTGCGCCTGCTGGAAGCGCCTGAACGCCGCTTCGTCGTTCAGGAGCTCCGGGGTCGCCTGGATACTGCCGACGCGCGATCGCGCCTCGGTGACCTGGATCAGCACCTGCTGTTCCTGGGCCGCAAATCCCTTGACGGCGTTGACCAGGTTGGGAATCAGGTCGGCGCGCCGCTGATACTGGTTGAGGACCTCCGACCAGGCCGACTTGACCTGTTCGTCGTTTCGCTGGATGTCGTTGTAGCCACAACCCGACAGCGTCGCTGCAGCAACAAGCATGACGGCCGCCCAGAATTTGCGCATGGATTCCTCCTGAATTGAGCCTGCCGCCCAATTGGGGGCTCGGCGCCGGATTACAAGGCCGCGAATTCGGGCAGCCGCCAATCTATCGGCGCCCGACCGTGAGCCTTCAGGTAGCCGTTGATCTTCGAAAAATGCTTGCAGCCGAAAAATCCGCGATGCGCCGAGAGCGGGGAAGGATGCGGACCGCTCAGCACCAGGTGTTTCCCGGTATCGATGAATGCGCCCTTTTTCTGTGCGTAGCTCCCCCAGAGGACGAATACCAGGCCCTCGCGTTCCCTGTTGAGAACATCGATAACGGCGTCCGTGAACTTCTCCCAACCCCTGTTCTGATGGCTGCCGGCTTTCCCGGCCTCCACGCTGAGCGTTGCATTGAGCAGGAGCACGCCCTGCTCGGCCCAATGAGTAAGGTGGCCGTGATTCGGCGGCTCGATCCCCAGGTCGTTTTTCAGCTCGATGAAGATATTCTGCAGGCTGGGTGGAATCTCCACTCCAGGCCGCACGGAAAAGCAAAGGCCGTGCGCCTGTTTCGGTCCGTGGTAGGGATCCTGACCGAGGATGACCACCTTGACCTTGTCGAAGGGAGTGTGGGCTAGCGCCGCAAAGTATTCCGGGCCGCGGGGATAGATGACTTTTCCCGCCGATTTCTCTTTGTTCAGGAATTCGCGCAAACCTTGCATGTACGCCTGGGAAAACTCGGGAAGGAGCCTTGCCTTCCACGAGGGTTCGAGCCGGACGCGGTCGTCGATTGCGGACTCCGGGCCCGGGCTTGCCGGGAGCACCCCCGGGGCCTTTGCTTCCGAATCCGCAGTCTCGGGTTCTCGACCCTGCTTGGGCCCGCGCAGCTTCCACACCGGACCCAGGCCCATCTCCTCCAGATAGCGCTCGCTCCGCGCATTCATGGATCGAGTCACAGGTCGAGCGCCAAAACCAGCGCGTCCTCACGGTCTCGGTGCGCCGGATAGTAGCCGCGCCGCACTCCGATCTGCTTGAAGCCGTAGCCGGCATAGAGGCGCTGTCCCACCTCGTTCGTGGGCCGGACTTCGAGGAACAGGACCTTCGCCTCGTGCTCCCGCGCGGTACCGACCACGTGGTCGAGGAGGCTGCGCCCATGGCCGCGGCGCTGCGCATGCGCGGCAACGCTGAGGTTCAGGAGATGGGCCTCGCCCGCGGCATGCATGAGCACCGCGTAACCGATCAAACGTCTCCCGTCGCGGTACACCCAGCAACCGTATCCGGCGCGCAGCGAATCGCGGAAATTCACCGGCGTCCAGGGGAATTCATAGAGGCTTTCCTCGATGTCGATCACCGCGCGGAGATCGGCCTCGCTCATCGGCTCGAATCTCGGTGCGGGTCGGAGTACGGCGCTCATCAGCGTTCGCTCGTCTTGAGCGCGACCTTGTCGCGCAGATACACCGGAACCGCCGCGGCAGCGTCCCTCGCCTCCCCCGCGGCAAAACGCGGGACCGCGAGTTTCAGCACCGCCCGCGCAGTCGGGGCCGTATCGGGACGGATCGAAGAAACGCTTTCTCCGAGCCGGGCTCCGAGACGAGCGCGATAGGCGGCGAAACCGTCGCCGCAGCCCAGCCAGTCTCTCCCGGATGCAAGGGGCACGGCATCGGGCTTGTACAGGCCGGGAGCGGAAACTTCTTCCCATCCGGCACCCGCCCTCCGGTACGCGGCATGATACACCTCGCCCTTGTGCGCATCGAGGCAGGCGATGATGCGGTCATGCGCGGCTTCTTCCGCCGCTTCTTCGACGAGAGCGAGCAGAGTTCCGACCCCGACCACGCCTATGCCGCGCGCAAGCGCGAGTCCCTGAGTCACGCCGGCTGCAATGCGAAGACCGGTAAACGACCCGGGACCCGCGCCGTAGGCAATTCCCTGGATCTGCGCGATCTCGAGCCGCGCCTCGATGAGCACTTGATCGATCATGTCGAGGATCCTCTCCGCCTGGCGCTGACCGGCGGGCTCGTGGCGCGAAAACAGCGCCTCGCCGCGGCTTGCCGCTACCGAGCAGAAATCGGTGGAGGTATCGATGGCGAGAAGATTCATCGGCGAGCGGATTCTCCGAAGAATTCTAACGGATCGCAGAGCCGCCCGCGGCGCTTGACGCCGGGCGTTGCACGCCCGATGATTGCGCCGACAAATAGAACATCCACCCGGAGGAAAGCATGCGTCGACGGATCGCGCTGGTTGCTCTGGCGCTCCTGCCTGTTCCCGTGTTCGCGCAGGACGCCTATCCGACCCATCCCATCACCATGGTCGTGCCGTTTCCGCCGGGCGGCGTTGCCGACCTCACGGGCCGGCCGACCGCCTTTGCCATGGAGAAATTCCTGAAGCAACGCATCATCATCGAGAACAAGGCCGGTGCGGGCGGCGCGATCGGCATGGCTGCAACCGCCAACTCGAAGCCCGACGGCTACACGATCATGATGGCCCTGTCTTCGATCTCGATCATTCCTCCGGCCGAAAAGCTGTTCGACCGCAAGCCGCCCTACGAGATGAGCCAGCTCGTCCCGATCGCGCTCATCTCGGCCGATCCGACCGTGCTGGTCGTGCGCTCCGACTCGCCCTGGAAGACGGTGAAGGAGTTCGTCGAAGACGCGAAGCGGCGGCCGGGCAAGATCAACTACAGCTCTTCGGGAATCTACGGGACGCTCCATGTGGCGATGGAGATCTTCGCGGGCGTCGCCGGCATCCAGCTGTGGCACGTTCCCTACAGCGGCGGCGGGCCCGCGGTCACGGCGCTGCTCGGCGGGCAGGTCGAAGCTCTCGCATCCGGGCCTTCGGCGGTGATCGGCCAGATCAAGGGGGGGAAGCTTCGCGCGCTCGCCTCATGGGGCGACAAGCGGCTTGCCTCGCTTCCCGAGGTGCCGACATTCAAGGAGCTCGGCTACAACGCCCAGTTCTATATCTGGTCGGGATTGTTCGCGCCGGCCGGAACGCCCGCGACCATCCTGCAGACGCTGCGCAATGCCGCCCGATCCGCAGTGAACGACCCTGACTTCAAGAACGCCATGGCGAAGATCGAAACCCCGGTCCATTACCTCGATGCCCCCGACTTCCAGAAATTCTGGGACAACGACGCGAAGATACTCGCCGATGCGGTCATGCGGATCGGTCGCGTAGAAGATAAAAAGTAGAACGTAGTCAGGCGCACGACAATGGCAGCAGCACAAGGCAAGGTCATCATCACCTGCGCCGTCACCGGCGCGATCCATACGCCGACGATGTCGCCGCATCTTCCGGTTACGCCGGAGGAAATCGCCGAAGGCGCGATCGGCGCGGCGCAAGCCGGCGCCGCGATCGTGCATCTGCACGCGCGCGAGCCCGCCGACGGCCGGCCGACCCAGGACCCGAAGATGTTCATGCGTTTCCTGCCGAAGATAAAAGCGGCCTCGAACGTCGTCATCAACCTCACGACCGGCGGCGCGCCGACCATGACGGTCGAGGAGCGGCTTCAGCCGGCGCTGCAATTGAAACCCGAAGTCGCCTCGCTCAACATGGGCTCGATGAACTTCGGGCTGTACGAGATGCTCGGACGCTACAAGGACTGGAAGCACGACTGGGAGAAGCCGTATCTCGCCGGCAGCGACGAGCGCATCTTCAAGAATACGTTTCGCGACATCGCCCACATCCTCGAGTCCTGCAGCGGCAACGACACCCGCTTCGAGATCGAGTGCTACGACATCGGCCACTTGTATACAGCGGCGCATTTTCTCGACAGGAAGCTCCTCAAGCCGCCGCTTTTCATCCAGTCGGTGTTCGGCATCCGCGGCGGCATCGGCCCGCATCCGGAGGACGTGATGCATATGAAGCGCACCGCCGACCGCCTCTTCGGCGACGCCTATCTGTGGTCGGTTCTCGGCGCCGGGCGCAACCAGATGTTCGTCGCCGCGATGTCGGCGGTAATGGGCGGAAACGTCCGCGTCGGCCTGGAGGACAGCCTGTGGCTCGGCCGCGGCACTCTCGCCAGGACCAACGCGGAGCAAGTGAGCAGGATACGCCGCATACTCGAGGAACTCGGGTTGCAGATCGCGACGCCCGACGAGGCGCGCGAGATGCTGAAGCTCAAGGGCGGACGAAACGTCGCATTCTAAAGGTGAAAGATCGATGAAGAGCTACAGGATCGCCGTTATCGCCGGCGACGGAATCGGAAAGGAAGTCGTCCCGGAAGGCGTGCGCGTGCTCGAGGCCGCCGGCAGGAAATTCGGCATCGAATTCAAGTGGGACGAATTTCCCTGGAGCTGCGAGTACCGCCTGAAGCACGGGCGCATGATGCCCGAGGAGGGCCTCGCGACGATCCGCGGTCACGACGCCGTGTTCTTCGGCGCTTGCGGTTTTCCCGGCGTGCCCGATCACGTCTCGCTGTGGGAGCTGCTCATCCCGATGCGCCGGGGCTTCGACTTGTACGTCAACCTTCGCCCGGTGCGCCTGATGCCGGGGATTCAATCGCCGCTCGCAGGACGCAAGCAGGGCGACATCGACTTCTGGGTGGTGCGCGAGAACACCGAAGGCGAATACTCGTCGATCGGCGGGCGCATCTTCGAGGGCACGGAGCGGGAAACCGTGGTGCAGCAGAGCACCTTCACCCGCCAGGGTATCGACCGCATACTCAAGTACGCGTTCGAGCTCGCCAAGAGCCGGCCGAAGAAGCACCTCACCTCTGCCACCAAGTCGAACGGAATCTCGATCACCATGCCCTACTGGGACGAACGCGTTCGCGCCATGGCCTCGCAATACCCCGGCGTGAAGACCGACCAGTACCACATCGACATCCTCACCGCCCATTTCGTGCAGCATCCGGACTGGTTCGATGTCGTGGTCGGGTCGAATCTCTTCGGCGACATCCTCTCGGACCTCGGCCCCGCCTGCACCGGCACCATCGGCATCGCGCCCTCGGGCAACATCAATCCGGAGCGCAAATTCCCGTCGGTGTTCGAGCCGGTGCACGGCTCGGCGCCGGACATCGCGGGCAGGAACATCGCCAATCCGATCGGACAGATCTGGTCGGGCGCGATGATGCTCGAGCACCTCGGGCACAAGGACGCGGGCGAGGCCATCGTCCGCGCGATCGAGCGCGTGCTTGCCGAGGGCCCCCGCACTCGCGACATCGGAGGCAAGGCCTCGACCGGCGACGTCGGAAAGGCGATCGCCGCAGCGCTCTAGGGCGGGAAGTATCAGGGCCGGCGGGGGCCGGAACGGTCGCGGTAGATTTCGCGGCCGTGGTCGTGAACGTCGCGCCGCAGTTGCCGGCGTTGCTCGGGAGTCATGCGTGCGTCGCGATTCGCGTCGCGGTTCGTGGTATCGCGCGCCGGCACCTGCTGGGGCTGCGCCGGGCGTCCCGGCGCGCCGCGACCGGCGCTCCGACCGCCTTGATCCTGCTGGGCCATGGCCGGGAACGAGGCAATCAACACCACCACCATGCTGCCGAAAACGATCAGACGCTTCACTTGATTCCCCCGCTCACGCGTTTTCTACCGTGGATCTCATGCACGGCAGGCTTCGAAAGGCATCTTACTTCAGGGATTGCAACGCCCGGTCAGTCGTTTGTAACAACTTGTTTCTGCAACCTGCCAAGCAACGCGCTGTTACGCCCGCGCTGCAGCCGCGGCGCTCATCGGGTTAGGATACTGCACGATGGCTGATTCCAAGACAAGAATTCTGGTGGTCGACGACGACCTGCGCCTGCGCGACCTGCTGCAACGCTATCTGACCGAGCAGGGGTTCGGCGTGCATACCGTTTCGGATGCGGCGGGCATGGACAAGCTGCTCGGGCGCGAGCGCGTCGACCTGCTGGTGCTCGACCTGATGCTCCCGGGCGAGGACGGCCTGTCGATCTGCCGGCGGCTGCGCGGCGGGAAAAATACGGTCCCCATCATCATGTTGACCGCGAAGGGCGAGGACGTGGACCGCATCGTCGGCCTGGAAATGGGTGCCGACGACTACCTGCCCAAACCCTTCAACCCGCGGGAGCTGGTCGCCCGCATCCACGCGGTGTTGCGCCGCCGCACGGCGCCGCCCCCCCCGGGCGCGCCCGCGGTCGAACCGGAAATGGTCAGCTTCGGGAACATGACGATCAACCTCGCAACGCGCATGCTGGAGCGCGACGGCCAGTCGGTCTCGCTCACCACGGGCGAATTCGCCCTGCTCAAGGTCCTGGTCACGAACCCGAGGATGCCTTTGTCGCGCGACAAACTGATGGAGCTCGCACGAGGCCGCGAATACGAAGTGTTCGACCGCTCGATCGACGTCCAGGTATCCCGCCTGCGCAAGCTCGTCGAGAAGGATCCCGCGCATCCCGCCTACATCCAGACCGTTTGGGGGTTCGGCTACGTCTTCGTGCCCGACGGCCGGACGCAATGAAGTGCTCCGACGAACGAGGGGACACATCCCCTCGTTGCTCCCCTAAATCGGAGGCGCGACGTTGCGGGTAACTTTGTGGCCGCGCTCGCTCCTGTGGCGCACCTTTATCCTGCTCGCTGCGCTGGTCCTGGCGACCACGGTCGCCTGGTTCGAGATCTTCCGCGCCTACGAGCTCGAGCCGCGCGCGCGGCAGATCTCGCAGAACTTCATCAGCATCGTCAACCTGACGCGCACCGCGCTGGTGACCTCGCAGCCCGAGCGCCGCCATGAGCTGCTCTCGGAGCTTTCCGAGCGCGAGGGCATCCAGGTCTACCCGTCGGAGCCCGGCGAGCGCATCGCTCCGCTCTCCGACCGGCCCCTGGTGCGCCTGGTGAGCGAGATGGTGCGGCGGCAGCTCGGCGAGAGCACGCGCTTTGCCAGCGAGCGCGAAGGCAAGCCCGGGTTCTGGCTGAGCTTCCACATCGACGAAGACGAGTACTGGATGCGCGTGCCGCGCGAGCGCATCGAGCGGCAGATTGCCCTGCGCTGGCTGGGCTGGGGCGCGCTCGCCCTGGTGCTGTCGCTGCTCGCGGCGTACTTCATCGTGTCCCGCGTCAACCGCCCCTTGAGAGCGCTTGCCTCCGCCGCAGGCGCGATCGGCAAGGGGAAGGTACCCGACCCCGTCCCCGAGTCCGGTCCCGAGGAAATCCGCACGCTGTCGCACGCCTTCAACCAGATGTCGAAGGACCTCGCGCGCCTGGACGCCGACCGCGCTCTGATTCTCGCCGGAGTTTCGCACGACCTGCGAACGCCGCTCTCCCGGCTGAGGCTGGGGCTCGAGATGAGCGGCGCCGACTCCCAGCTCAAGGACGGGATGACCGCCGACATCGAGGAGATGGACCGCATCATCAACCAGTTCCTCGATTTTGCGAGAACCGACGGCGGCGAGACCCTGCAGCACGCCGATTTCGCCGGCATCGCGGGGGAAGTCGCCGAGCATTACCGCCGGCACGGCAAACCGGTCGCAACCGATTTTTCCAGCGTGCCCAAGCTGCCGCTGCAGGCCATGTCGATGCGGCGCGTGGTGATGAACCTCATCGACAACGCACTGCGCTACGGGGAGCGCGACGTAAGCATCGCGGTGCGCGCCGAAGACGGCGCAGCGGTGCTCGAGGTGGCGGACCGCGGCCCCGGAATTCCGGCCTCGGAGGCCGAGCGACTGAAGCAGCCCTTCACGCGCCTGGAAGTCGCGCGCAGCGACAAGGGCGGCGCGGGCCTGGGCCTCGCCATCGTCGAGCGCGTGGTGCGCGCGCACCGCGGCAGCTTCGAGCTGCTCGCGCGCGAAGGCGGAGGTCTGATCGCGCGGATCCGGCTTCCGATCGAGAGGAAAGCCGCCGCGTGAACGCGCTCCGGGCGGGAGAGATTTTCGGGTACACTTCGCGACCGATTAAAAGGACAATCCAGCCATGAAGAGACTTCTTGCCGTCGTGTGCCTGGCCGCGGCCCCCGCGGCGTTTGCGCAAACTTGCCCCGAGAAAAACCTGCTGTACTGGCAGGCCTTTCCGGCAGGCGGCGAATCCGACATCTCGGCAAGGCACCAGCAATTCGTGCTGAAAAAGAAATGCCCCTCGATCGAGACCATCATCCAGTACAAGCCTGGGGTGGGCGGCGCCGTGATGTGGAACCAGATGAACGCGCTCCCGGGCGACGGGCTAAACGTGGTCGGAATCAACCTGCCGCACATCGTGCTGGCGCCGTTCGAGGGCCAGGTCCAGTACAAGACCGAGGACATCACGCCGACGTACTGGTTCCACTACACCCCGGACGCGCTGGTCGTGCCCGAATCCAGCCCCATCAAGACCTTCCAGGACTTCGTCAAGGCGGCGAAAGCGGAGCCGGGAAAGCTCACGCTCGGAGGCTCGGGTGTCAACTCGGCGAACCACGCCGCGCACGAACGCCTCAACTCCGAGTTCGGCGTGAAGACCACCTACATTCCTTTCAAAGGCACCGGCGACATGACCATCGCTGTGGCCGGCGGGCACGTGAACGGCGCGATGTCCTACACGGCCTTCGCGATAAACAACAAGGGCAAGATGCGCGCGCTCGCGGTGGCGATGGACAAGCGCCACCCGCTGCTGCCGGACGCGCCCACGTTCAAGGAACTGGGCGTGAACTGGGTCGACGGCGCTTTCCGCGGAATCGGCATGCCGAAGTCAACGCCTCCCGCGGTGCGCAAGCGCATGTCGGACCTGTGGGCCGCGTTGAACAAGGACCCTGAGATGAAGGAACTCGCCGCAAAGAGCGGCTTCGAGCTGGTCGACGTGGGAGTCGACCAGATGGAAGCCTTCATGAAGGAAAAGATCCAGGTCTACACCGGCGTCGCAAGGCAGATGGGGCTCGCGAAGTAGCGCGAGTCCGCGGGATTAGGAATCCCACGCGTTGCGCCGGGTGGGAAACACCTTGGCCTGGTAGTAATCCTTGAGCGTGCTCAGTTCCATGAGGATGTTGAGGGGAAAACCCTGGCGGTTTCCGCGAGTGTCTTCGAGCAGATCCTCGAAGTAGCGATCCATCTCGCGCGGCGTTTTCCAGATCTTGACGATGCGATTGACGATCCTGGGAAACGCCGCCGCGAGCCTGATGGGCCGTGCCGACTGCTCGATAGACGCCAGCCAAGTGAGGCCTGAGGCGTTCAACTCCAGATCGTCCTTTTCCGGCTGGTGACGGCGCTCGCTGTAATCCACGTGCGCCGCGGCGCTCGGCTTGATGGCGTATTCGACACTCATTCGGCGACTCCTCCAAGGTTGAGAAATGACCGGTGGCCTCCCTGCACCGCTGGCGGCACACAATTCGACGACGAGTGTCGCGCCCAATACGCAAAACTACGCGGATTCGCCCCCCTCCGGAAGGCATTACGTCACGCCGCGCGCTGACCCGGCTTTCCAGGATTTCCGAATTTCGTAGCGGCTGCCTTGCGGCAGCCTTACGGACTGCACCAGCGCGAACCCGCCGAGCCGCCATTCGATCGGCGCCAAGGCCGGCATCGCCTTGGGGTCGCGGGCGTCGCGCAAAAGCGTCACGTGCGACACGAAGGACTTCGCGTCGAAGCCGATTTGCGATTTCACCAGGGCGGCGCGCAGCCCTGAAACGAGCGCTTCGAGCCCGGGCGGGACGACCGAGGCGCCGGCCCACGCGATCCGGTTGTGCTTCCAGTAGCCCGGCTGATCGAGGACGAGCGAAAT
>DATHJM010000484.1:0-6368 GCA_035489775.1 Burkholderiales bacterium | reverse complement strand
GGTCGGGAGCAAGGTGGAAAACAACGTCATCACCAACAATTCGTTCGGCGTCGAGTACGACGTCGCCGGCGGCGATCTGGGCGGCGGTCCGGCGGGCAGCGTGGGCGGGAACGTGCTTACCTGCAATACGTATACCGATCTCGTGGCGCTCGCCCAAACTCCGATCACGATTTTTGCCAATAGCAATCGCTGGGACCACACGACCCCCACACGGGCGTGTACCTTCGTGCAAGACGACATCTGCGACTACAATGGCACCGCGACCATCAACGCGGCTCCCGCCACGCAGGCGGTAACTCCAAACCCCGTCTGCCCTTAGGCTGAGCAGCGGTACCCAAGGAGAACCGGGCGCGGCATCCGCCGCGCCCGGTTCTGCGTTAACGGCACCCTATTTCTTCAGGTTCTTGTAGATCATCTCGACGAACTTCTCGGGCGCAAGGAACCCCTTGCCCCAGACTTCGTCGTACTTCGCGGTAGGCTTGGAGGCGATCACCTGCTCCAGCGTCTTGCCCGCCTTGATCTGCCCACGGATGCTCCCGGAGATCGCCGCCAGCATGTCGCGGTAGGCCTTGAGGTCGGCTTTGCTCGCGAGCGGACCGTGGCCCGGGATGATCTTCGTATCATCACCCGCGGTCTTGAGCACGCCGTCAGCCGCGGCGAGCACGCCGGCTACGGTGCCGCCGCTCGAGGTGTCGATGAACGGATAGAGCTTGTTGAAGAAGGTGTCGCCCATGTGGACGACGTTGCTCTTTCCGAACCGCACGACGCTGTCGCCGTCAGTGTGGGCGCGCGGGACGTGGGTCACCACCAGCTCGTCGCCGTTGAGGTGGAAGGTCAGCTCGCGCGTGAAAGTGACCACCGGCAGCGCGACGTTCGGCTCGGGCTTGGTCTTCATGCCGAGAAACTCGATGAAGCCCTCGACCGACAAGCGCTTCCTGACGTTCTCGTGCGCGACGATGACCGCGCCGGCCTTGCCCAGGTTCTCGTTGCCGCCGGTGTGGTCGAAGTGCCAGTGAGTGTTCAGCACGAACTTGACGGGTTTGGAGCTGAGCTTGGCGATCGCCGCCTGGATCTTGGGCGTGAGCGGCGCGAACTGGTCGTCGATCACGAAAACGGCATCCTCGCCGACCGAAACGCCGAGGTTCCCGCCGGCCCCCGTCATCATGTATACGGTGTCGGCGAGCTTCTCGGTCTGGATCTCGACCTTGGAGAAGTCCTGCTGGGCCGATGCGGCGGCGGCGAATAGCGCCGCGGCGCAAACTGCAAGGGTGCGAAGAAAATAGGTTCTCACCGTTCTGGTCCTTTGGCTGGGTTGCAAGGAAGCATTTTAAATCAACCGGCTCGCAGCGCGCGCAGGCCGATTGTGCAGCGCGTCACCACCCCGCCGCGCATAGTGCATGTTGGTTATCGCGATAACCAACATGTCATCGTCATGATTTCCCTCTGGCGTTTTGAACTTTCCAGGCGATAGAATCTATGGGTCCGCCGGTTTGAAATTCTTTCAGAACGGGTGGATCGCAGATCGCCTTGCAATAAACAAATCGACGTTCCATTTCACATGCGCTACGGATTCGCGCGGCCCGTGCGGCGGCAACAATCCAAAAGGAGGTTCTATGAAGGGGATCGTTTCATCGAGACAATACTCAGTAAATGCATGGAGCGGGCCTCGCCGGCCGATTGCGGCCGCGCTGCTCCTCGCCGGCATCGCCGTCGCTCCTGTCGCGGCCCTGGCCGACGCATCCAATCCTGTCTGCCCCACCGAAACGGCGTTCTACAACCCCGGACACGCTGAAGACGTCATCGTGCCCAAGGGCTACAAGGTCGAGGTATTCGCCAGAGGCCTCAACTTCCCCACGGACGTCGCCTTCGTTGGCGACAGCCACAGCTTCAAGGTGGTGGTGCTGGAGTCCGGCACCGGGCTGCCGAGCCGGTGCAATAATAACGAGCTGGTGCCCGGCGTTCCCAGATTCGCGGCAAACAATCCGTTCACCCCCGACGTGCTCGTCTTCGACCAGAACGGCAACAAAATTGGCGGCCCGCTGGGAAAACCGACTGCCTCCGGCGGCGGCTTTCAGGCCGACGGTCCCGCCATCGGGCTCTCGTTCGAGCACGACACCGCCGGCGGGAGGTTGTTCGCGACCGATTCCAATCAGGGCGCGCGCGGTGCGCCTGGCCGGGGCAACAACACGTCCAGGATAGTGACCCTAAACCTGAATACCGGAACGGTCACCCCGGTGGTCACCGGCCTGCCCACCGGGGACCATCCCACCGAGCAGATCCTCGTCAAGGACGGCTGGCTCTATTGGTCGCAAGGCTCCGCGACGAATTCGGGCGTCACCGGCCACGATAACGGCGGCGGCGGCAACCAGCACGAAATCGCGTGCCAGCAGATCACGCTCAGCCAGAACGTCTGGGAATCGGGCGTCAGCCCGGACCACCCGGTACCCCACGTGACCAGCGGCTACTCCAACCATGGAGTGGCCCGGCCCGGCGCAGTCGTGCGTGCGTTCGAAGACGCGACGAGCAGAGGCATGTGCACCGGCGCGATCCTGCGTGCCAGAATTTCGAATCCGCAGAACACCATCGAGCCCGTGGCGTGGGGATTCCGCAACCCGTACGGCATCCGCTTCTCTCCGGCCGACCATCCGCTGCAGGGCCAGTTGATGATCACGGAGAACGGCGAGGACGAACGCGGCGCGCGGCCGACCAACAATGCCCCCGACCGGCTGGCGATCGCACGCCAGAACCCGAACGGCACGCCGGAATGGCACGGTTGGCCGGACCGCTTCGGCTTCCTCGACTCCACCCAGTCGGTATTCAATCCGCGCACGGGAGGCGATGCGTCGGGTACAGCGAAGGAAGACCTGATAAAGGACAAACCGGTTCGCCCGGTACTCGCCTTTTTCCCGCAGCAGCCGGTGGCGCCTCTGGCGCTCGAGCCGGCGGACGTGGCGGCAGTGGGCCTCGATTTCGCGCCCAGGTCGTTCGTGGGCGGGGTGGTGAAGAAGAATGCAGTGCTGGTGTCGCGCGAAGGCGATTTCGGCTTCTCGCCGGAAAACGGCGAGCCCTCGGCGGGTCATGACGTCGAGCTCGTCAACTTCACAGGCCAGAGCCCGAACGAACTGCAGCTCTCCCGCTTCGCTTTCAACTGCAGGCAGAGCGACCAGCGCCACGACCCGGACGGTGCGCCGAGATGCGTGGGCGAAAGCGACCAGGCCTTCACCAGCCAGGTCCGCGGTATCAATCGCCCGACCACCATCCGCTTCGGCCCGGACGGCGCGGCGTACCTGGTGGATTACGGCGCGGTGCGCGATCCGGGCGGCGCCGATTCGAGGTCGCGGTTCGTCAATGGGGCGGACGCGCCGCTCGTGCAGATCCCCGGCACCGGCACGATCTGGAAGATCAGCCGCGATGACCGCCGCGGCGATGACGATGACTGATTAGAAGAACGCAGCAATCGCACAATGCCCGCAACGCGAGTTGCGGGCATTTTTTTTCAGCCGGTCAATTGCCCTACCACATTCGCCGCAGGGAAGCGGCGGTATCCATCGCAGTCGGTTTCGCACGGAAGGGATCTAGTCGATCTTCGATTCATCGCGGTACATCACCTTGTGCCGCGTCTCCTTGATCCATTCGCCGATCTGATCGAGAGTCATGAATTGCTTCATGTCGAAGTGGTCCCAGCTGCGGATCTCATCGAGCTTCTTCTTCCAGCGCTTGTAAGGCGCCTTCGCGGCGGGGCCGAAGCAGAAGATGTCGATGATCGAGAGCTCCTCAGGCACGCCGAGCAGCGGGCGCATGGCCGTCTGGGCCGTCTCCTGGCCGATCGCCGTCACCCACCAGACGTTGTAGCCGAGGGCGGCCGCAGCGAGATGCGCGGACATAGTCGACGCCGCCACGCTCTGCAGCAGGATGCGCTCGGCGTTGTCGTGGTACTGGCGGTCGAGATCGCTCCCGTCCATGAGCACGGGAAAGGCGCGAGTGAAGCGGAAATCCGAGACCACCACGATCATCCCAGGCGCCGTTTCCAGTCCCCGGTAGTTCGGCGTGGGAAACTTCATCTTGAGCTTGGCGCGGCGGCGCTGCTCCTCGACGAAATAGTCGGCGATCTTTTTCTTGGTTTCCGGTTCGGTGACGATGATGTAATGCCAGGGCTGCGCGTTCGCGCCGGAGGGCGCGTGGCGCGCGGCTTCGAGGATGAGGTCGTAGTGCTCGCGCGGCACGACGCAGCCCGGATCGAACTGGCGCGTGGTGAGGCGGTTGCGCATCACTTCGAGCAGAGCCTGGCAGCGGGCGGGCGTCGCGGTCTGGGTCATTTCATGGCCTCCATTCACTTCCGGTCCGGTTCAAGCCGAACCACGTTGGCGGAGGGCTTTTCCTCGATTTCCGCGGCCTCGATCTGCTGGAAGCGCTGCGAGATCTTGCGGCTGGAGACCTGCACCTCCTCGGCGTCCTGGTTCGCCTGGCGGATGTGGTCGGCGAGCCTCTTCATGCGCTCGTCGAAGCGCTGGAAATCGATGCCGAGCTTTCCCAGTTCTTCCTTGATGATGTGGATATGCCTGCGTGTCTCGACGTCCTTCAGTACCGCCCGCGCGGTATTCAGCACTGCCATCAGCGTCGTCGGGGAAACGATCCAAACGCGCTTCGCATTGGCGTACTCGACCACTTCGGCATGATAGGCGTGGATTTCGGCGAACACGGCTTCTGCCGGGATAAACATCACCGCGCCGTCGGACGTTTCGCCCGCGATGATGTACTTCCTCGCGATATCGTCGACGTGTTTCCTTATGTCCGCCCTGAACTGCCTCTGCGCAAGCGTGCGCTCCGATTCATCCACCTCCCGGTCGAACATGCGGTGGTAGTTCTCCAGGGGAAACTTCGAGTCCACCGTCACCAATCCGGTGGGCGGCGGAAGGCGCAGCGCGCAATCGACGCGCATGCCGTTGGAAAGCGTGTACTGCAGCTCGAACGCCATGGGCGGCAGCACGTTCCTCACCAGGGCCTCGAGCTGCACCTCGCCGAAGGCGCCGCGGCTGCGCTTGTCCCCGAGCAGCTCCTGCAGGCTCACCACGCTGCCCGTCAGGGTCTCGATCTTCTTCTGCGCCTCGTCGATGGTCGCCAGCCGCTGCATGACGTTGACGAAGGTCTCGTTGGTTTTCTTGAAACCCTCGTCGAGGCGTTCGTCGACCTTGCCCGCGATCTGGTCCAGGCGCTGGTCGATCTTGGCCGAGAGCCGGTCGCTCGAATCGGTGAGGTGGCGCCCGAGCCGGTCGCCCTGCTGGGTGAGCCCGGTGTGCAGATCGGTGAGCATCGCGCGATGCTTTTCTTCGAGCAGGGGCGTCAGCGCTGCCGCCGGGTCTTCCAGCCCGTGCTCGAGGGCCGCGATACGCCGCACGCCCCAGACAAGAACAATGAGCGCTACGACTGCAATTGCCACCGCGATCTCAGCCATGGGCCATTGTAACGCCGAGTCCCACTCAAATGACCTCGCGCAGCGCCGCCATCGGCGGACGGCTCAATGCGGCGCGCGCCCCCGCCCAGGCGTTCAACACCACGCAGGCGAGCCCGAGCGCAGGGCCGGCGAGCCAGATCCAGCCGTTCCAGATGAAATCCAGCTGGAACACGCGCGTCGCGAGCGTCCACCCGATCGCGCTCGCGCCGAACGAGCCGAGGAGCCCGGCGATCGCACCGAGCACCGCGAACTCGGCGCGCTGCGCGGCGAGCACCTGGGCGCGGCTCGCCCCGAGCGCGCGCATCACCGCCGCCTCGTGCGTGCGCTCGTCCTGGGTCGCGAGGAGCGCGGCGTACAGCACCAGCACGCCGGCGCCGAGCGCGAACAGGAACACCAGCTGCACCGCGCCGATCAGCTGATCCATCACGGACTGCAGCTCCCGCAGGATCACGCTCACGTCGATCACGGTGAAGTTGGGAAACGCCTGCGACAGGCGCAAAGTCAGGAGCGCGTCGCCTGCGGGCGCGTGAAAGCTCGCGATGTAGGTCGCCGGGAAGCCCTCGAGCAATGCCGGGGTGGTGATGAAGAAGAAATTCGGACGCATCGAATCCCATTCGAGTTTGCGCACGCTTGTCACGGGGCCCGAGAAGCTGCGGCCCGCAGACAAGAATTCCAGCAGGTCCCCGCGCTTGATTCCGAAGCGCTCGGCGATCCAGTGCTCCACCGAGACGGCGCCGCGCTCGAGATCCCCCGGGCCGAACCACGCGCCCTCCGTGATCTTGTTGTCGGTCGGCAGCGCGGACAGATAGGTCAGATTGAATTCGCGCTCGATCTGGCGCTTCGCGCGCTCCTCCGAATAATCCTCCGCACCCACCGGCTTTCCGTTGATGGCGACCAGGCGCGCGCGCACCATGGG
>DATHJM010000483.1:0-3128 GCA_035489775.1 Burkholderiales bacterium | reverse complement strand
CGCGGCCTCATCGTTTCCCCGCCCAAGGCCGGCAAGACGGTGCTGATGCAGCAGCTCGCTCACGCGATCACTTCGAACCACCCGGACGTGGTGCTGATCGTCCTCTTGATCGACGAGCGGCCCGAGGAAGTGACCGAAATGACGCGCACCGTGAAAGGCGAGGTCGTCGCCTCGACTTTCGACGAGCCCGCGTCGCGCCACGTGCAAGTCGCCGAAATGGTGATCGAGAAGGCGAAGCGCCTGATCGAGCACAAGAAGGACGTCGTGATCCTGCTCGACTCGATCACGCGGCTTGCGCGCGCATACAACACCGTGGTGCCCGCCTCCGGCAAAGTGCTCACCGGCGGCGTGGACGCAAATGCATTGCAGCGCCCGAAGCGCTTTTTCGGCGCAGCGAGAAACATCGAGGAAGGCGGCTCGCTCACCATCCTCGCCACCGCGCTGATCGATACGGGCTCGCGCATGGACGACGTGATCTACGAGGAGTTCAAGGGCACCGGCAACATGGAAATTCACCTCGACCGGCGCATGTACGAGAAGCGCATCTTCCCGGCGATCAACGTCAACCGGTCCGGCACCCGCCGCGAAGAGCTGCTGATCGAAAAGGAGATCCTGCAGAAGGTGTGGGTGCTGAGGAAGCTCCTCTACCCGATGGACGACCTCGAGGCGGCGGAGTTTCTGGTCGACAAGATCCGCGCAACCAAGAACAACGCGGAGTTCTTCGACTCGATGCGCAGGGGTTGAAAAACTTGTCCGGGCGCCTGATTTACTGGATAATTTCGCCCCACTCAACGCTCCCAGCAGGCAAGGAAGACACCATGAAAGCCAAGATCCATCCCGACTACAAGGAAATCCAGGTCACCTGCAGCTGCGGGAACACGTTCACGACCCGCTCGACCTTGGGCAAGCCCCTGCACGTGGAAGTCTGCTCGTCCTGCCACCCGTTCTACACGGGCAAGCAGAAGATCGTCGATACGGCCGGACGGGTCGAGAAATTCCGCCAGAAATACACGAAGAAGAAGGCGGCGGCGAAGCCCGCCAAGCAACCCACCGCATAGGCGTGTCGCGCTGCGCGCCCCGGGAAAGGCAGCTTCGGCTGCCTTTTTTCATTCGGGCGGCGGGCGATCGAGATGGCTAGAGTGAACACGATGACACCCCTTCCTCGGGCGCCGGTGCTCCTCGCGCTGCTTCTGCTTGCCTACCTGCTGCCCGGCCTGGTCGGGCACGATCCGTGGAAAACCGAAGACGCCACCGGCATCGGCATCGTGCACCAGATGCTCGAGCACGGGCGATGGATAGTGCCGCATCTGGCGGGCGAGCCGTACCTGGAGGACGGACCGTTCCACTACTGGGTCGCGGCGCTGACCGCCAAGCTTTTTGCACTGGTCCTCGCCCCCCACGACGGGGCGCGCCTGGCGAGCGGTGTGATGATGGCGGCGGTGATTGCCTTCGTTCACCTGGCAGGCCGCGAACTCTACAGCAGGAACGAGGGGATGGGCGCGGTGCTCGCCCTGCTCGGCTGCCTGGGCCTGCTCGTCCACGCCCATGAAACACTCGGCGAGATCAGCATGCTCGCGGGACAGGCGCTCGCCTGGTACGGCATCGCGCTCGCCCCGCGCAGACCGCAGCGTGCCGGTTGGCTGCTCGGCGCGGGGCTCGTCGTCGCCGCGCTGAGCAAAGGAGTCCCCGCCGTGATCGCTCCGGTCACCGTCGCCCTCGCCGCGCCCCTCGTTTCTTCGGCGTGGCGCCGGCGCGAGTACCTGATGAATCTGATTCAGGCCGTGCTCATGGCTCTCGTGCTCTGCGGCGGCTGGCTCACGCTCGCGGAAAGCCTCTCCGGCGGGCACGCGCTCGCGTGGTGGCACGCCAACGCGGCGCAATTCGCCGTGCCGCACGCGGCCGATCTCGGCTATTGGGGACAGACCCTCGCCTGGACCCTGTGGCCGGCGTGGCCGCTCGCGCTATGGACTCTGTGGGAAGGGCGCCGCCGCACAATCGAGCCGGGCACGCGCGTCCTGATCGCGGCCGTAATCGTCACATTTGCGGTGCTGCTGTTTCTGAGCGATCCGCGCGAGGTCTACGCGTTGCCGCTGCTTCTGCCGCTTGCGCTTCTTGCCGGTGCCGGAGTGCCGAGCTTGCGCCGCGGCGCCGGCAACGCGCTCGCCTGGTTCGGCGCCATGAGCGCCGGATTGCTGGGCGCGGTCATGTGGGTGGGCTGGTTTGCGATGATGACGGGATTTCCCCCAACCATCGCGCGCAATTTCGCCAAGCTCGAACCCGGCCATGTGCCGCATTTTTCCTGGACGGTGCTCGCGGTCGCGCTGGCATTTACGCTGGGTTGGCTTTGGTTGATCCTCAGAGGCGAGCGCTCGGTGTTCCGCAGCGTGACTTTCTGGGCGGCCGGCATTACGCTTCTCTGGGGTCTCGCCATGACCTTGATTCTCTCCTGGATCGATTATGGAAAGAGCTACCGGACGGTCGCGCAAGCGCTGAAAAAAAACATCCCCGCGGGCACCCGCTGCATCGAGAGCCGTGGCCTCGGCGAAGCCCAGCGTGCGGTATTCGACTATCACGCGGAGGTCGTCACGCAACGCCTCGAGCGCAGCGCAGAGGGCCGCTGCTCCCTGCTCTTGATACAGGCCCGCGAAGGAGAATCCGACCACATCGGCCCCGGGTGGAAGTTCTTGTGGGAAGGCAGGCGGCCGCGCGACCGGGAACGCTTCCGCCTCTATCAACGCCAACCGTGAGCAAGCTGACCCTATCGCCCGCATGGAAGGCGCTGGCCGCGCATCGCGAAAAGATCGCGCGCACGAGCCTCACCGAGTTGTTCGCCGCAGACGCTTCGCGCGCCGAGCGATTCTCGATCGAGGCAGGCGAGCTCCTGCTCGACTATTCCAAGCACCGGGTCGATGCGGAGGCTATGCGGCTGCTCGCCGGGCTGGCCGCCCAGGCGCGGCTGCCCGGGTGGATCGCGCGCATGTTCAGCGGCGACCCCATCAACAGCACCGAGGCGCGCGCCGTGCTCCATGTGGCGCTGCGCTCCGTGGACGCGAAGTTCCCCGAGGGCCGCGACGTGATGCCCGCGGTACGCGGCGTTCGCGAGCACATGCGGCGTTTCGTCGACGAGG
>DATHJM010000482.1:0-2542 GCA_035489775.1 Burkholderiales bacterium | reverse complement strand
GGCGAACCGCCTTATGCATCCGAGCAGCCAGATCGAGCGCGAGTACGTCGTGCGGGTGCGGGGCGAGCTCTCGCGCGAACAGATGCGCACTCTTGCCGAAGGGGTCGTTCTCGACGACGGCGCGGCCCGGTTCGACAGCATCTCCGCGGGCGGGGGCAGCGGATCGAATCGCTGGTACCAGGTCGTGCTGCGCGAAGGGCGCAACCGCGAGGTGAGGCGCATGTTCGAGTCGCTGGGAATCACCGTGAGCCGCCTGATGCGCGTGCGCTTCGGGCCCATCCTCCTGCCATCGTATCTGCGCCGGGGCCAATGGCGCGAGATCGAGCCAAAGGATGCTGCGCGGCTGTTGGCCGCGCTCGAGCCGCACACCTGAAGCGCCGCCGGAGCGTCTTCCCGTTGTTCCGGGGGAAGTTTCTTGCTATACTTTCGCCGTTTTTGAGATGGGCTTTCGAGCCCATTTTTTATTTATGCCCAGGGGTTGCGCGTGGTCGTGAACGCGCTCGAGTCCTTGCTCGAGCACACCGTCGGCGGGCTGGGGTACGGGCTGGCCGACTTCGAATATATTAATAACGGTAGGATGTTACGAGTGTTTATTGAGAAGACACATGAACTTGGGCAGGACACGGCGAACGTGACCCTTGCCGACTGCGCATCCGTGAGCCAGCAGCTGCAGCGGGTACTCGAAGTCGAGGGGATCGACTACGACCGGCTGGAGGTTTCCTCCCCGGGCCTGGACCGCCGCTTGAAAAAGGCGGCGGATTTTGCCCGTTTTGCCGGCCATGAGGTTCATGTGCGCCTGCGCCATGCGGTCAACGGCCGCAGGAATTTCACCGGCACCGTGCGCGCTGTGGAAGGCGACCGGGTCGAATTCGACTACGACAGCGGCGGCCGGCTCGCGTTCGACCTCGCCGACCTCGACCGCGCGCGCCTGGTGCCCAAGCCATGATGCCCGAGGGATACATGAGCCGCGAGCTGTTGCTGCAGGCGGATGCGCTCGCCCGGGAGAAGAACGTCCACAAGGATGTGGTGTTCGGCGCCCTGGAGATGGCGATCGCTTCCGCGACCAAGAAGCGCTTCAGCGAAGACGCCGATGTGCGCGTCGCGATCGACCGCAATACCGGGGACTTCGAGTCCTTCCGCCGCTGGCAGGTGGTTGCCGACGAAGCAGTGGAGAATCCGGCTCAGCAGATAGCGTTTTCGGAGGCGCAGAAGCAGTACCCGGACATCCAGCTCGGAGATTATATCGAGGAGGCTCTCGAGCCGATCGATTTCGGCCGCATCGGCGCGCAGACCGCGAAACAGGTCATCCTCCAGAGGATCCGCGACGCCGAAAGAGAGCAGCTGCTGAACGATTTTCTCGCCCGCGGCGAAAAGCTCATCAACGGCGCGATCAAGCGCGTCGAGCGCGGCAACGCGATCATCGAGGTCGGGCGCGTCGAGGCTGTACTGCCGCGCGACCAGATGATCCCCAAGGAGAATTTGCGGGTTGGCGACCGCGTGCGCGCCTTTGTCATGCGCATCGACCGCAACGTGCGCGGGCCGCAGTTGGTGCTCTCGCGCACCGCGCCCGAATTCATCATGGAGCTGTTCCGCCTCGAAGTCCCGGAAATCGAGGAAGGACTGCTCGAGATCAAATCAGCGGCGCGCGACCCGGGAATTCGCGCAAAGATTGCCGTGCATTCCCGCGACAAGCGCATCGATCCGATCGGGACCTGCGTCGGCATGCGCGGGGCGAGGGTGCAGGCGGTAACGCAAGAACTCGCGGGCGAGCGCGTGGACATCGTGCTTTGGTCGGAAGACCCTGCCCAGTTCGTGATCGGCGCGCTCGCGCCCGCCGAGGTCTCTTCGATCCTCGTCGATGAGGACAAGCACGCCATGGACGTGGTGGTGGACGAGGAGAACCTCGCCATCGCAATCGGCCGAAGCGGACAGAACGTCAGACTGGCCTCGGAGCTGACTGGCTGGACGATCAATCTCATGACCGAGGCGGAGTCGCAAAAGAAGAACGAGGAGGAGGCCTCTTCGGTGAGAAAGCTCTTCATGGAGCGGCTCGACGTCGACGAGGAAGTGGCCAACACGCTCATCCAGGAGGGCTTCTCGACTCTGGAGGAAGTGGCTTACGTGCCCATCAACGAGATGATGGAGATCGAGGGCTTCGACGAGGCGACGGTAAACGAGCTGCGCAACCGCGCGCGCGACGCGCTCCTGGTGCAAGCCATCGCGAGCGAGGAGCAGGCCGAAAACCTCGATCCGGCGCTGCTCGGCCTGGAAGGAATGGACAAGGACCTGGCGACGAAGCTCGCCAAGTCCGGGGTGAAGACTCGCGACGACCTGGCCGATCTCGCCACGGACGACCTCGTCGAGATGGCGGGAATCGAAGCCGAGCGTGCCAAGAGCCTGATCATGAAGGCTCGTGAACACTGGTTTGCCCAGGAGTAGAGCCGGCCCATGGCCCAGATGAGCGTTGCCCAATTTGCCGGCGAGCTGAAAGTGCCGCCGTCGCAGCTGCTCGAGCAGCTTCGTGCCGCAGGCGTGCACAAGC
>DATHJM010000481.1:0-9513 GCA_035489775.1 Burkholderiales bacterium | reverse complement strand
GCCACGTGATACGTCGAATGGGTGCTCGGAGATCTGCGGCCAAAATCGACCATGCACGTGATCACCGAGATCGATCCGGCGAACGGGGCGTTCTATGCGCGCAACGCGTACAACACCGAGTTCGTCGATCGAACCGCGTTCTTCGACGTCGACGATATGACCCGGACCTACAGCGGCGACCGCGCCGAGTTCGTCGGGCGCAACGGCACGCTCAGGAATCCCGCGGGCATGACCCGGTCGCAACTTTCCAACAAGGTAGGACCCGCTCTGGACCCGTGCGCGGCAATCCAGGTTGCGTTCGAGCTGGCCGACGGGGAAGAGCGAGAGTTCATCTTCAGGCTCGGCGCCGGGCGCAACCGCGACGATGCACGCAAGCTTCTGCAGCGCTGCCGCGGCTCGATTGCCGCGCGCGACGCGCTGGAAAAAGTGCGGCAATACTGGCAGCGCACGCTGGGCGCGGTGCAGGTGGAGACGCCCGACCAGTCCCTCAACGTACTGACCAACGGCTGGCTCCTGTATCAAACCCTGGCCTGCCGTCTGTGGGGGCGCAGCGGCTACTACCAGTCAGGCGGCGCGTTCGGTTTCCGCGATCAGTTGCAGGACGTGATGGCGCTCATCCACGCCGAGCCCAAGCTCATGCGCGAGCACCTGCTGCGCTGTGCCGCACATCAGTTCCGGGAAGGCGACGTTCAGCATTGGTGGCAT
This sequence comes from Burkholderiales bacterium, assembly GCA_035489775.1. Classification (GTDB taxonomy): domain Bacteria; phylum Pseudomonadota; class Gammaproteobacteria; order Burkholderiales; family SG8-39; genus VBDM01. The sequence continues at coordinate 8,808 of DATHJM010000481.1, read as the reverse complement.
CCCACTTCCGACCGCGGCGTGCGCACGCACTGTTCGGACGACTACCTGTGGCTGCCGTTGGCGATGTGCCGCTACGTGTCGAGCACCGGCGACACCGGGGTGCTGGATGAATCCATACCCTTCCTCGAGGGCCGGGCGGTGAACCCCGAAGAGGACTCGTATTACGACTTGCCCGGCCGCTCGGAGGAGTCCGCCAATCTGTACCAGCACGGTGTGCGAGCCATCCTGAGAGGTCTGAGCTTCGGCGAGCGCGGCCTGCCGCTGATGGGCTCCGGCGACTGGAACGACGGCATGAACATCGTGGGCGCGCACGGCAAGGGCGAAAGCGTATGGCTGGCTTTCTTCCTGTACGAAGTGCTGATGCGATTCGCCGAGCTTGCGCGCATGCGCGGCGACACGCCCTTCGCCGAGCGCTGTCAGGCGGAGGCCGCACAATTGCGCCTGAATATCGAACGCAACGGCTGGGATGGCGAGTGGTACCGTCGCGCATACTTCGACGACGGCACGCCGCTCGGATCGGCGAGCAACCCCGAATGCCAGATCGATGCAATTGCACAAAGCTGGGCGGTGCTGTCCGGCGCGGGGGATCCGATGCGCTCGCGCACGGCGATGGCGGCGGCGGATCGGCGACTGGTGCGCCGTGACCACGCGCTGATCCAGCTCCTGGATCCGCCGTTCGACAAGTCGGGTTTGAACCCCGGCTATATAAAGGGTTACGTGCCGGGCGTGCGCGAAAACGGCGGGCAATACACGCACGCGGCAATCTGGACTGTGATGGCGTTCGCCGCCTTGGGCGACGCCCGGCGCGCGTGGGAGCTGTTCGACATGATCAACCCGGTAAACCACGCGAATTCCGAGTCGGCGATCGCCACCTACAAAGTGGAACCCTACGTGGTCGCCGCCGACGTCTATGCGGTTGCGCCGCACATCGGCCGCGGCGGCTGGACCTGGTACACGGGATCCGCGGGCTGGCTGTATCGGCTCATCGTGGAATCCCTCCTGGGATTGAAGCTCGAAGTCGACAAACTGCGCTTTGCGCCGTGTCTTCGGGCAGATTGGAAAACTTTCAAGCTGCATTACCGCTACCGCGAAACGCTCTACCACATCGTCGTTCTTCAAACGGACGCGGCGGACGACAAGACCCGTGTGACGGTTGACGGCATCGAGCTGCGGGACGAGGCCATTCCCCTGGTCGACGATCGACTGGAGCATGCGGTCGAGGTAAGAATTCCGGGGGCTCAGAGCCGGAGCAAGCTCGCGCCCGCGGATCCGGCCCGTGCCGAATCCAGTCTCTCTTCGACCTGACGGATTCTCAGGCAGCACGAGCAGCGTCCATCCATCCTGCCGCGACTAATGAGGCAGTTCTGCATGATCGACTTCGGATGGCGACGTCCGGGCCGGTTCCCATTTCCATTTCCGGATTTCCGGCAGGTCTTCGCCGTGCTTGTCGATGTATTGCCTGTGCTCGATGAGCTTGTCCTGAAGCTGCCGTTTGAGATGGGCGCCTTTGTCGCCCGTCTGCGGCAGGCGGTCGATGGCGTCCATCACGAGGTGGAAGCGGTCCAGATCGTTCAGCACCGTCATGTCGAAGGCAGTGGTGATCGTGCCTTCTTCCTTGTAGCCGCGGACGTGGATGTTGTCGTGGTTGGTGCGGCGGTAGGTCAGCCGGTGGATCAGCCACGGGTAGGCATGGAAGGCGAAGATGACCGGCTTGTCCATGGTGAAGAGCGCGTCGAATTCCCGGTCGCTCAAGCCGTGCGGGTGCTCGATCTGCGGTTGCAGCTTCATGAGGTTGACGACGTTGACCACGCGGATTTTCAGATCGGGCAGATGCCGTCGCAGTATTGAAACTGCGGCGAGCGTTTCCAGCGTGGGCACGTCGCCGCAGCAGGCCATGACCACGTCGGGCGCAATCCCCTGGTCGTTGCTCGCCCACTGCCAGATGCCGATGCCCTTGGTGCAGTGCTTGACGGCGGCGTCCATCGTCAGCCATTGAGGAGAAGGATGCTTGCCCGCGATCACGACGTTGACGCAATGGCGGCTGCGCAGGCAGGTGTCCATCACCGACAGCAGGCAGTTCCCATCCGGCGGCAGATAAACGCGCACGATCTCGGCCTTCTTGTTGATCACGTGATCGATGAAACCGGGGTCCTGGTGCGTGAAGCCGTTGTGATCCTGGCGCCAGACATGCGACGCCAGCAGGTAATTCAGCGATGCGATCTTGTGCCGCCACGGAAGGTGGGATGTGACCTTCAGCCACTTGGCGTGCTGGTTGAACATCGAGTCGACGATGTGGATGAACGCCTCGTAGCAGTTGAACAGTCCATGCCGCCCGGTGAGCAGGTAGCCCTCGAGCCAGCCCTCGCACTGGTGCTCGCTCAGCATTTCCATCACGCGCCCGGTGCGCGCGAGAAATTTGTCGTTCGGATCGGTCGCGGCGTTCCATTGGCGCTGGGTCACTTCGAAGAGGGCCTCCAGGCCGTTGGAGAGCGTTTCGTCGGGGCCGAAGACGCGGAAATTGCGCTGCTCTTCATTCAGCTTCACCACATCGCGCAGGAAACGCCCGAGCACGCGCGTGTCGCCGATGCCGCGCAGCCCCGGCGAGGGCACGTCGACCGCGTAGTCGCGGAAATCCGGCATGCGCAGGTCGCGCAGGAGAATGCCGCCGTTGGCGTGGGGATTCGCGCCCATGCGCCGTTCGCCCCTTGGCGCAAGTCCGGCCAGTTCCGCCTTCAGGCGGCCCTGTGCATCGAAGAGCTCCTGCGGCCGGTAGCTCTTCAACCATTCTTCCAGCCGTTCGAGGTATTCGGGATGGGTGGCCGGGTCGGAGAGCGGCACCTGGTGCGAACGGAAAGTGCCCTCGACCTTCTGGCCGTCGATCGTTTTCGGTCCGGTCCAGCCCTTGGGCGAATCGAGGACGATCATCGGCCAGCGCGGACGCTCGGAATTGCGCCCGGAGTCGCGGGCGTCCTGCTGGATTTTCCTGATTGCCTCCACCACCGTGTCGAGCGTCGCGGCCATGGCCTCGTGCATCAGCGCCGGCTCGTGACCCTCGACGAAGTAGGGCGTCCACCCGTAGCCGCGGAACAACTGTTCCAGCTCCTCGCGGGTGATTCGGGCGAGGAGGGCCGGGTTGGCGATCTTGTAGCCGTTGAGGTGCAGGATCGGCAGCACCGCGCCGTCGGTGGCCGGATCGAGGAACTTGTTGGAATGCCACGCCGTGGCGAGGGGCCCGGTTTCCGCCTCGCCATCGCCGACGACGCAGGCGACGACCAGGTCGGGATTGTCGAACGCCGCCCCGAATGCATGGCTGAGCGAATAGCCCAGCTCGCCGCCCTCGTGGATCGAGCCGGGGGTTTCCGGCGAAGCATGGCTGGGAATCCCGCCGGGAAATGAAAACTGCTTGAAGAGCTTCGCAAGGCCGGCCTCATCCTGGCTGATGTTGGGATAGATCTCGCTGTAGCTGCCTTCGAGGTAGGTATTGGCAACCACCGCCGGGCCGCCGTGTCCCGGGCCCGAGATGTAGATCATGTCGAGGTCGTATTTCTTGATGACGCGGTTCAGGTGCACGTAGATGAAGTTCTGCCCCGGGGTCGTGCCCCAATGTCCCAGGAGCATGCGCTTCACGTGCTCCAGTTTCAGCGGCTCCCGCAGCAGGGGATTGTCGCGGAGATACATCTGTCCGACTGAAAGGAAGTTTGCCGCGCGCCAGTAGGCGTCCATCTGGCGGAGCAGCTCCGGCGCGAGCGTGCTGGTTATCATGGTCCAGGTTCCTGAATTGAGGAAAGATCGAGGACGCGGGTGACGGACTTCGCGATCATGAGCTCCTCGTCGGTGCGGATGACCCGCACCTTGACGCGACCGTCGTCCGGCGAAACGAGCGGCGCATTCTTCGCATTGCGCTTGCGGCTCAGTTCGATGCCGAGAAAGCCGAGTCCGTCGCAGATCCGTTCGCGGACGAGCGGCGCGTTTTCGCCGGTGCCTCCCGCGAAGACGAGCGTGTCCAATCCACCGAGCGCAGCGGCGAAGGAGCCGATCCATTTTTTCGCCTGATAACAGTAGAGCGCCACGGCTTCCGCGGCCCGCACGTCGCCGCGTTCCCGCGCGAGCAGATCGCGCAGGTCGGAGCTGGTCCCGGAAACTCCGAGCAGCCCGGATTCGTGGTTCACCATCCGCTGCAATCGCGCCGCGGTCATGCGCTCGGTGCGCGCAAGGTAGTAGAGCAGGCCCGGATCCAGGTCCCCCGTGCGTGTGCTCATCACCAGGCCCGCCGTCGGCGTGAAGCCCATGCTGGTGTCGATGCTCTTGCCTTCGCGCACGGCGGCGAGGCTCGCGCCGTTGCCCAGATGCGCGAGGATCACGCGCCCCTTGGCGGCCGCGGGATCGAGGCGGCCGAGCTCCTCCATCAGATAGGCGTAGGAAAGGCCGTGGAAGCCGTAGCGCTCGACGCCTTTTGCGGTATAGCGCCGCGGGATCGGCAGCAGCTTGGCGACCTTTGGCATGCTGCGGTGAAACGCGGTGTCGAAGCACGCCACCTGGGGCAGTTTTGGATGCCGCCGCAGGAACGCCTCGATCAGCGCAATCCCGCGCGGCAGGTGTTCGGGGGCGTACGGCGTGATGCGGTGCAGTTCCGCGAGGAGCCTCGCTGTGACCCGCTGCGGTTCGGAATGCTTCATGCCGTGCACCACGCGGTGTCCCGCGGCTTTTACCGACGCGAAGACCGGCTGCGCCTGGAGCCAATCCATCAGAAAACCCGCCGCCTTGCGGTGGTCGGCGGCACCGAGGCGGCGGGGGACCTGCGGTTTCACGGCCGGATCGTTCACCGTCAGATTCGTTCCGTTCAGACCGATGCGATCGATCTTCCCGTCGAGCCGACGCCGCGGCGGTTCGCCCGCCTCGTACACCGCGAAGCGGATGCTCGATGAGCCGCTGTTGATCGTCAGAATGCCTATCCCCGCTGAGTTCACGCAGACAGCTCCTTTCTCTTTGGAAGAGAAAGGGTCTTGCGGCCGGGGGGCTGCAATTGCTTTCCGGCCGGAGCGCCAGCGAGGGCGGCGTCCACGATCGCCTGCGCTTCCTCCGCGATGCGGCGCAGATGTTCCTCGCCGCGAAAGCTCTCCGCATAGATCTTGTAGATATTCTCCGTGCCGGACGGGCGCGCAGCGAACCAACCGTTTTCGGCGATCACTTTCAACCCGCCGATGGGAGCGTCATTGCCGGGCGCGCGGCTGAGCATGCTCAGGATCGGCTCGCCGGCCAGGTCCTTGCTCTGTACCCGCTGCGGCGAGAGCTCCGACAGCATTCGTTTTTGCTCCGGGGTCGCGGGCGCCTCGACCCGGTCGGAGAGGCACTCGCCGAGCTCGCGCGTGAGCTCGCGGTAGATTTCGCCGGGATCGCGGCCCGCCCGCGCGGTGATTTCCGCCGAGAGCAGCGCCGGGATGATTCCATCCTTGTCCGTCGTCCAGACGGCGCCGTCGAGGCGCAGGAAAGTCGCGCCTGCGCTCTCTTCGCCGCCGAATCCGAGCGAGCCGTCCAGAAGGCCTTGCACGTACCACTTGAAGCCGACCGGCACTTCGTAGAGTTTCCGGCCGATCTTCGCGGCCACGCGATCGATCATCCGGGTGCTCACCACGGTCTTTCCTACCGCGGCCTGTCCGCCCCACTCGGGCCGGTTCTGAAACAGGTAGTGGACGGCGACCGCGAGATAGTGATTGGACGGGAGCAATCCCGCGCTGCCGGTGACGATCCCGTGCCGGTCGTGGTCGGTATCGCACGCGAAGGCGATGTCGAAGCGATCCTTCAGGTCCACCAGATTCCGCATGGCGTAGGACGAGGACGGGTCCATGCGGATCCGGCCGTCCCAATCGACCGTCATGAAACGGAACGTCGGGTCGACTTCCCGGTTCACGACGGTGAGGTCGAGGCCGTAGCGCTCGGCGATCGCGGACCAGTAGTGCACGCCGGCGCCGCCGAGCGGATCCACGCCCATGCGGATCCCGGCGCCGCGGATCGCGTCCAGATCGAGCACATTGCAAAGATCGCTCACGTAAGCGCCGAGAAAATCGTGCTCGCGCGTCGTGCCGGCGCGGCGCGCCTGCGCGAAGGGCGTGCGGCGCACGCCCTTCAGGCCCGCTGCGAGCAGCGCGTTGGCCCTGGCCTCGATCCAGCCGGTCACGCCGGTATCGGCCGGGCCGCCGTCCGGCGGGTTGTATTTGAAGCCGCCGTTGTCGGGCGGATTGTGCGATGGTGTGATGACGATACCGTCGGACAGCCCCGACGTGCGGCCGCGGTTGTGGACCAGGATCGCGTGTGAAACCGCCGGCGTCGGCGTGAATTCGCCGCCCTTGGCGATCATCGTTTCCACGCCGTTGGCGGCCAGTACCTCCAGCGCGCTCTCGAACGCCGGCACGGACAGAGCGTGCGTGTCGATGCCGAGGTAGAGCGGGCCGTCGATGCCTTTGCTTTTGCGGTACTCGCAGATCGCCTGGCTGATCGCCAGCACATGCCACTCGTTGAAGCCGCGCTCGAACGAGCTGCCGCGGTGGCCGGAGGTGCCGAACGCAACGCGCTGCGCCGGCACCGCGGGATCGGGGCGCAGGTCGGCATAGGCGGCGAGGAGCTTTGGCACATCGACCAGCAGCGACTCCGGTGCCGGCTTGCCGGCCAGAGGGCTGATGGTCGTACTCATGCGCGGGTCTCCCGCTCCACCACGTCCCCGGCGCCCGTCATGCTTGCGGCCGGCCCGGCATCGGGTTGTGCCAGCTGCCATCCGCGGCGATGAGCGCGCCGGCCTCTTTCGGTCCCCAGCTGTGGCGCTGGTATGGGCGAACCTTGTTGTGGCTCCTGAGGACCGGGTCGACCACCGCCCAGGCGGCCTCGACCGTGTCCTCGCGGGTGAACAGCGCGCCTATGCCGGCCATGGCGTCGCCCAGAAGCCGCTCGTAAGGCGATTCCTCTCCCGGCCGTTCATCGATCAGGTAGAGCTCGCGCTGGTCGCCGACGAACTCCTTTCCTGCGCGCTTGACGCGGGCAGCGAGGGCCACGGCGGAGTTCGGGGAGAGCCGGAAGCGCAGATAATTCGCGCGCCCGGCCCCCGATGCCGAGTCGGCGAACAGGCGCTGCGGCGGCGGCTTCAGTTCGACTATCACCTCGGCTGCCGTCGCGGCGAGAAACTTGCCCGAGCGCAGGTACCACGGCACCCCCTCCCAGCGCCACGAATCGATGAAAAGCCGCAGCGCGCAGAAGGTCTCGACATTGGAATTCTTCGCCACGCCCGGTTCCTTGCGATAGCCGGCGTACTGGCCGCGCACCACGTCGGCGGACTTCAGAGGGCGCATTGCCTGGAAGACATCGGCTGTCTCGCCGTGCACGGCTCCGAAGCCCCGGTAGGTCGGCGGCTCCATGGCGAGCAGCCCGACAATCTGGAACAGGTGGTTCTGGATCACGTCGCGCAGGCAGCCGGCGGTCTCGTAAAACGCGCCGCGGCCCTCGACGCCGAAATTCTCGGACAGGGTTATCTGGACGCTTGCCACGTAATTGCGGTTCCAGATCGGCTCGAGGAACGAATTGGCGAAGCGGAAATACAGGATATTCATGATCGCCTCCTTCCCGAGGAAGTGATCGATGCGGAAGATCGAGTCTTCCCTGAACACCGAGCGGGCGATGCGATTGAGCTCCCGCGCCGAGGCGAGGTCCCGTCCGAACGGTTTTTCGACGATGACGCGCCCATGATCGGCCATGCCGGCGGCACCGAGCCCTTTGATGACCGTCGCGAAGAGCGCGGGCGGGATGGCGAGGTAGTGGGCCGGGCGCCGGGCGTCGTCCAGCGCTTTCTTCAGCGCCTTGAACGTGCCCAGGTCGTTGTAGTCTCCGCTCACGTACCTGAGCAGGGAGAGCAGATGGTGGAGGGCGCGCTGGTCGTCGATCCTGCCGAATTTTTTTATGCTGTCCGTCGCCCGTTCGCAAAGTTGAGTCGCGCTCCACTTCGAGGAGGCCACGCCGACCACCGGGACGCTGAGAACGCCGCGCTTCGCCATCGCATAGAGCGCCGGAAAGATCTTCTTGTAGACCAGGTCGCCCGTCACGCCGAACAGCACCAGCGCGTCGGACCGTGCCGTGCCGCCGCCGGCGCTATCCATCCCGGCTTTTTCCCTTCTTCCTCTCCTCATGTCCGCCGAACTGCTTGCGCATCGCGGACAACACCCGATTGGCGAAATCCGCGCCCCCTCGCGAGCTGAAGCGTTCATAGAGCGCGGCGCTGAGCACGGGGACGGGCACGGACTGGTCGATGGCGGCCGCGATCGTCCACCGGCCTTCGCCCGAATCCGATACCCGGCCGGCGTAGCTCTTCAGCCCGGGATCGTCGAGGAGCGAAGCAGCAGTCAGATCGAGCAGCCACGAGCCGATCACGCTGCCCCGGCGCCAGACTTCCGCGATCTCGGGCAGGTCCAGGTCATATCGGTAGTGCTCCGGGTCCCGCAGCGGCGCGGTTTCGGCATCGGCATTGCGCAAGCGCTTGCCGGAGTTGGCCCTGCGCAGGATGTTCAGCCCTTCGGCATAAGCCGCCATAAGGCCGTACTCGATGCCGTTGTGGACCATCTTCACGAAGTGGCCCGCGCCCGTCGGCCCGCAATGCAGATATCCATGCTCGGCGGGACGAGGAGCCCCGTTCCTGCCCGGGGTGCGCGGCGCTGCCTTGACCCCGGGGGCGATGCTCCTGAAAATCGGTTCAAGATGCCGGACGACCTTGTCCTCTCCTCCGATCATCAGGCAGTAGCCGCGCTCCAGCCCGAACACTCCGCCGCTGGT
>DATHJM010000480.1:0-3855 GCA_035489775.1 Burkholderiales bacterium | reverse complement strand
TGGAAGGGGTCGCGCATTTCGCGCGACAAATAAGAAGTTCGTAATAGCAGTTGCGGAGGATTTGCTGGATGTTTACTTGGATCATAGGCTCGAGCCTGAAGTTTAGGTTCTTGGTGTTGGCCGCTGCAGTTGCGCTGCTCGTGTTCGGGACCGGGCAGCTACGCAAGATGCCGGTCGACGTCTTCCCCGAGTTCGCCCCGCCCAAGGTCGAAATCCAGACCGAGGGTCCGGGAATGACCGCCACCGAGGTCGAAGAGCTGATCACCATCCCGATGGAGGACCAGCTCCGCGGAGTCCCGGGTGTCGAATACGTCCGCTCCGCCTCGGTGGTGGGACTGTCGCAGGTCGTGCTCTGGTTCAAGCTGGGCACCGATCTCATGCAGGCGCGCCAGCGCGTGAGCGAGCGCATGAAGCTGGCGATCGCCGAGCTGCCGAGGTCCTCCGGCATGCCGGTAATGCTTCAACCCCTGTCGTCGACCAGCCGGGTCATGAAGATCGGGATCTCGTCGAAGACCATGGACATGATGGACCTGTCGATGATCGCCTACTGGACGGTCAAGTTCCGCCTCATGTCGGTCCCCGGCGTGGCCAACATCCCGATCTGGGGCGACCGGATCAAGTCCCTGCAGGTGCAGGTGGATCCGAACCTGATGCGCGCCCACAACGTCACGCTCGACGAGGTCATGGAGACCACCTCTGAGGCCTTGGACGTCGGCATGCTGTTGTACAGCACCGGGGGTAAGGCCCGCGTCGACGGGTTGATCGATACCCCCAACCAGAGGCTCGTCATCCACACCGAGTCACCCGTTCTTACGGTCGAACAACTGGCCGAGGTGCCGATCGCCCTGAAAACCAAGCGCCTCAACCCGCCGCGGCTGGGGGATGTCGGCAGCGTGGTGTGGGACACCTGGCCGATGGTCGGCGATGCGGTCATCAACGACGAGCGCGGCTTGATGATGATCGTCGAGAAGCTGCCGTGGGCCAACACGCTCGACGTCACACGGGGAATCGAGGAGGCGCTCGCCGCATTGCGGCCCGGTCTGCCCGGCATCGAGATCGACTCGACGATCTTCAGGCCGGCGACCTTCATCGAGACGTCGATGCACAACCTGACGCTCACGCTCATCGTGGGCTCGATCCTGGTGATCCTCATCCTCGGCGCCTTCCTCTTCGAATGGCGGGTGGCGTTGATCAGCGTGATCGCGATCCCGCTGTCCCTGGTGGCCGCCGGGGTGGTTCTCTATTTGATGGGCGCCACGATCAATACCATGGTCCTGGCGGGATTCGTCGTCGCCCTGGGCTCCGTCGTGGACGACGCGATCATCGACGTGGAGAACGTCGTGCGGCGGCTGCGCCAGCACCGCCTGGCGGACGGCGACAAGACGACGGCGCGCATCATCCTGGAGGCGTCGCTCGAGGTGCGCCCCGCAATCTGGCAGGCGACCCTGATCATCGCCCTGGCCGTGACGCCGGTGTTCTTCATGAGCGGCTTGGCGGGAGCGTTCTTCGAGCCGCTGGCGCTCGCCTTCATCCTCGCGATGCTGGCCTCCATGGTGGTCGCCTTGACGGTAACGCCGGCCCTGTGCCTCGTTCTGTTGAATCGCGCCGCCATCGAGAAGCACGAGTCGCCGCTTGTCCCGTGGCTCAAGCGGCGCTACGGCGCGATCCTCTCGCGAGTCATCCGGGACCCGCGCGCAACCGTCGCCGCGACCGTCGTCATCGTCGTCGCAGGCCTCGGGGTCTGGCCGTTCCTCGGGGCGTCGCTGCTTCCCGACTTCAAGGAAAGGGACTTCCTGATGCACTGGGTCCCCGCCGAGGGGACCTCGCACCCGGAGACGTTCAGGATCACGCAGGCCGCCAGCCGCGAGCTCCGCGCCATCCCGGGGGTGCGCAACTTCGGCGCCCATATCGGGCGCGCCATCGGCGGGGACGAGCCCTACGGCATCAATTTCACCGAAAACTGGATCAGCGTCGATCCGAAGATTGACTACGACACGACGCGCGCGAGCATCGAGTCCACGGTCGCCGGCTATCCCGGGCTCTATCGCGACGTGCAGACCTATCTGAAAGAGAGGATCAAGGAGGTGCTGAGTGGAGCGGGCGAGTCGATCGTCGTGCGCGTATTCGGGCCCGAGCTCCCGGGCCTGCGTGAAGCGGCGCAAAAGGTGGAACAGGCCCTGAAGGACATACCCGGCCTGATCGACTTGCATGCCGAGCAGCAGGTCGGGGTTCCGCAGATCGTGGTCAAGACGAAGCTCGATGCGGCCGCGCGCTACGGGATCAAGCCGGGCGACGTCCGCCGGGTGGTGAACGTCCTGATGAGCGGCATCGAAGTCACCGACATCCACAAAGGCGGCAAGGTCTACGACGTCTTCGTGTGGACCATGCCGTCGGCACGCAACAACGTGAACGACATGCGCGAGTTCCTGATCGACACGCCCTACGGCGGGCGCGTGCGGCTGGCGGAGGTGGCGGACATCACCGTCGAGCCCACCCCGAACAAGATCGCCCGCCAAAACAACTCCCGGCGGATCGACGTTCACGGCAACGTCAAGGGGCGCGATCTGGGCGCGGTCGCCGAAGAAGTCGCGGCCCGGCTCGCTAAAATCGACTTCCCGATCGGCTACTACCCGCATTTGCTCGGGGAGTACAAGGAGCGCCAGGCCGCACAGAGGAATCTGCTTGATTCGGCGATTGTGGTCGCGATCGCGATTTTTCTCATTCTCCACGCGTCCCTGCGAAACTGGAGGCTGGCGAGCCTGATCTTCCTCGGCCTTCCCGCGGCGCTGGTCGGCGGTGTGCTCGCGGCCTTCGCCGGAGACCGCGTCATTTCGCTCGGATCGCTGGTCGGAATGATCACGGTCCTGGGCATCGCCGCGCGCAACGGCATCCTGCTGCTCCAGCACTATCGGCATCTCGAGCAGGTGGAAGGCGAGCCCTTCGGTCTCGGGCTCGTCATGCGCGGGGCGAGCGAACGCCTGTCGCCCATTCTGATGACCACGCTGTGCACCGCATTGGCGCTGCTGCCTCTGGTTGCCCGCGGAAGCATTCCCGGTCACGAGATCGAACATCCGATGGCGGTCGTGATTCTGGGTGGCCTCGTCACCTCGACCCTGCTGACCCTGTTCGTCGTGCCGGCGCTGTACCTTCGCTTCGGATCCGGCACCGGCAAGCGGGTCGACGATCTGCCCCGGCAAGCGGTGCCGGGATAGGGAGAAGAGACATGATGTGCACGCTACTGCGTCTCGTGACGATCGCTGCAATCATCTTTTCGGCGCTGGGCGCGCGCGCGGAAGAACCGGAGCCCGACCGCATCCGCGGCGTGATCAGCGAGGTGGGGAATCCCTCGATCGTCGTAAAGACCCGCGACGGCAAGGACGTGCGCATCGAGCTTTCGGACAACGTCAGCATTTTCGCCCTGAGCAAGGGACGCTTCACCGACGTCGATCTCGGAACCTACGTCGGCGCAGTGGCGGTGAAGATGGACGAATACAGCCCGATCGTGCGGGATTCGGCGGTCTGGCTGCACAAGGGCTTCGAGCTGCGGATCATCGACGATGAACTGCGCGGCATCGCCCTGGGACACAAGAAGTGGGACTTGACCCCCGACAGCATCATCTCGCACGGCTGGGTCGACGATATCGAGGTCCGCGTCCTCTCGATCAAGTGGGGCCCCACCGACTACGACGAAACCGACGTCGAAGTGCCCCGCAACGCGCCGGTCCACAGGATGTCGCTCGGAAACAAGAGTCTGATCAAGCCGGGCGCGCACGTCCTTGCCGGCGCGAACAAGGCTGCGGACGGCAGGTATGTGGGGGTTTTCCTCATCATCGGCAAAGACGGCGTCGTTCCTGC
>DATHJM010000479.1:0-7338 GCA_035489775.1 Burkholderiales bacterium | reverse complement strand
TTCATTGGCAGCACAGGGCGCCGATGTCTTCCGCTGGGTTGACGAAGACGGCAAGGTCCACTACGGCGAGTCCGTTCCCGACCGATACAAGCAGAAGGCAAGGAAGGTCGACCTCACGGGGACCGGGGTTACCGACGCACGGCGGCAGGAGGCCGAAGCTCGCTTAGCCAAGGAAAAAGCAAGTGCCGAATCCCTGCAGAGAAAGCGCGAGGTAAAAACGGATGCCGAACAGGCCGCCCCCCCGCCTCCGGACACCCGCCAGGCGGGGAATGAATGCGAGGAACAGTTGAAAAAATATATGGACAGCCAAAACTGCTTCGCTCCGTACGTGATGAAAGACGGCGCGGTCAGACCGGAAGCATTTCAGCAATGCACGGTAGTGAAGCAGCCAAGAGGGTGTTGGCCAGTTTCGCCTCCTTCCGATCGGAAATATGACATGCCCACATTACCTAGATCAGGTCCTGAACCGTAAACTGCCGACAAATTTTGCGAATTTAAAAACCTACCGCTCCTCCGGAGCCTTGAGCTTGCGAAACGACACGTACAGCAGCACATCGTAGAGGACCTTCAATCCCGCCGCGGCCATGATCGGCGCGCCCAGGGTCAGCGCCTGCATGGCGCTCCCGGCGAATACGGGCGCGACCGCGCGCGCGCACATGCGCGCGAGGTTGGTGACGCCCCCCGCGAAGGTGCGCTCCTCGGGCCGCACCACTGCCATGAGGTAGGACTGCCGCGTCGGCACGTCCATTTCCGAGAGCCCCTCGCGCAGCAGAAACAGCACCGCGGCGATTTCGAAGCTTCCGGTGAACGGGATCGTGAAGGTGAGCAGGCTCGAGGGCGTGTGCGTGAACACCATGGTGTTCACGAGGCCGATGCGCGCGGCGAGCCAGGCGGCGCCCAGATGCGAGAACGCGTTCATGATGCGCGCGCCGACGAAGAGCATGCCGATCGCCGCCTCGGATGCGCCGAACTGCGCGTGAAAGAAATACGCGAAGAGCGCGCTGCCCTGGAAGCCCCCGGCGAAGCTGTCCAGCGCAAAGAGGAAGGACATTTTCTTCAGGATGGAGCGGCTTTCAGGGCTCACCTCGACGCGCAGCACCGCCGTCGGGGACTCCGACTGCGACGACAGGCTGAGGTAGAGGACCGCCGTCGCGGCGTAGAGCGCAGCGTAAACGATCACCGCGGCGCGCAGCGAATCGAGCGGATGCACCCCCGCGAAATCGCGCAGCACCGGGGGAAGCACCGCGAGCGCGGCGCCGAGCGCGTGCCCCACGTCCTGGATGACGTTGTACCAGGCGAAGGCGCGCGTGCGGCCGGCGTCGTCGCCGGTGGAGGGCAGGATCGCCTGTTCGATCGCAAGCGCGGCACCGCGGTCCTTGCCGAGCGAATTGAGCATGCCGAGGAAGGCGGCGACGCCGAGCACCACGATCTGGGAGGAAAAGGCAAAGACGATGCCGCCGGCTGCGGCGAGCACCCCGAGCCCGACCAGCCAGCGCTTGCGGCCGATGCGGTCGCCCCAGAACATGACCCCCGCCGCGCCCACCGCCGTGCCGGCGATTCCGGCGCCAAGGACCGCGCCCCAGGCCGCCGGGTCGAGCCCGAGCTGCGCGAGATAGATGCCGGCGAGAACGCCGATCAGGCCGTTGGCGACCGCGCGCAGGAAACTCGCGGCGAAAATGATCCTGCGGTCGCGGAGCATGCTAGCGCTCGAAGAGCTTCACCGAGCCGCGCCCGCGGGACTGGGCAAACTCGAGCGCCGTGAGGCCCAGGTTGTTGCGGAGATCGGTGCGCGCGTTCCTGGAGATCAGGTAGTGAATTAGCACGATATCGTCGTGGGAAACCGCGGCGTGCAGCGCGGTGTTGGCCAGGCGCACGTCCTGGACGTCGAGATCCGCACCCGCGTCGGCGAGCGCCTTCACCGCGAGAAACGTGCCGGTCATGGCCGCCCAGTGAAGCGGCGTCTCGCCGTCGTTGTTCGCGAGATTCTTGTCGGCGCCCGCCTCGATCAGCGCGGTCATGAGCGCCGAGCTCTCGATCATGGCCGCAGCGTGCAGCACCGTCTCGCCGTTGGGCGTCCGCGCCTTCGCGTCGGCGCCCTTTGCGATGAGCCTCTTCGCGATCTCGAGCTGGCCTTTCTCGGCGGCGACGTAAAGGGGCGTCTCGCCCAGCTTGTTGTTCGCCGAAAGGTCGACTCCGGCATCGACCAGCCGGGAGAACTCGTCGAAATCACCGTTCTCGATCGAGCGGAACAGCGCTTCCGCCGGAGTCTGCGCATGAGCGCAGGCGCAAGCGAGGGCGAGCACGGCGAGGAAGAGGCGCGGAGCGTTTTTCATTCGAACTCGGGCCGGGGCGGGCCCGCCGGGCTGAGAGACTAGCAGAACCGCCGCCGCCACGGGTAACATCTTCTTCCAAGATCGTTCCGCCGCGACTTCAAATTGACGCGAAAAGCTGTCAAGATCGCCCGGGACCTAGACCGACCGACCGGATCATGATCACTCGTTTCAAGAAAAAAATGGCCGAGATCGGCGCCGCGACCGAGGTCTGCTTTCGCGTCGTGTTCGCCGACGGCTCCTCCTGGCAGAACCACGAGCGCGCGCCCGAGGCGACGATCATCATCCGCAACGCCCGCGCTGCGTGGCGCGTGCTGCTTTTCGGCCATGTCGGTTTTCTGGAGGCGTATTTCGACGGGGACATCGACGTCGAAGGCAGCCTCGCGCTCGCTTTTCGCGCCGCCCTGGACGCCGGGTTCGACGATCGCCCGACTTTCCTCGTCAGGGCGCGCAACTGGTGGCACGAGTTCCGCTTCAGCAACGCCTCGATTGCGCAGGCGAAAAAGAACGCGCGCTTCCACTACGGACCCGGCCAGGACTTCTACCGGGAGTGGCTCGACGAGGTCGGCATGGCCTACACCTGCTCCTGGTTCATGGATGGCACGAAGACGCTGGAAGAGGCACAGGTGGCCAAAATGGACCACGTCTGCCGCAAGGTGCTGCTCAAGGCGGGCGACACCTTCGCCGACATCGGCAGCGGCTGGGGCAACCTGCTGTTCTACGCCTGGGAGAAATACGGCGCGCGCGGCACGGGCATCAACACCACCACCGAGCAGGTGCGCGAAACGCGCGACGAGATCAAGCGCCGCGGCCTGGAGGGCAAGGTGGAAGTCCTCGAGCGCGACTTTCGCGAGGTGCCGCGCCAGTTCGACAAGCTGCTCTCCATCGGCACCCTCGAGCACGCGGGGCGCGACCAGCTTCCGGAAGTGATACGGGCCCACTCGGACTATCTCAAGCCGGGCGGGCTCGGGGTGATCCACTTCATCGGCCACGTCGGCGTGCGCGACACCGCGTTCTGGATACGCAAGTACATCTTCCCCGGCGGCTGGATCCCCAGCCTCGCCGAGGCGATCGACTGGTGCGAGCGCTGCGGGCTGGAGGTGGTGGACATCGAGAACCTGCGCCGCAACTACGCGCTGACGCTCGACGATTGGGCGCTGCGCTTCGACCGCAACTGGGACAGGGTGCACAAGCTCGACCCAAAACGGTTCGACGAGAGATTCCGGCGCATCTGGCGCAGCTATCTCTGGTCCTGCGCGGAGATGTTCCGCTCGCCGAACGGGAAGACGCACCTGTTCCAGATCGTGGTGAGCAAAGGCAACATCGGCGACGGCTATCCGATGAGCCGCGCCTTCCTGTACCGGTGAGCGGTTACGCGGACAAGCTCGAGCGCCTGAGCGCGGCGCTGCGCGCGGGAGGCCCGGGCGGGATCGGTCTGGCGAAGAACACCTCGAACCTCTTTCGTGACCGGGAGCGGCAGGCGCGCCCGCGCGTCGATCTCTCGGGCTTCAACGAGGTGGTGGAAGTGGACGCCGCGCGCGCGCGCGTCTCGGCCGAGGGAATGACGACCTACGCCGACCTTGTGGACGCGACGCTGGAGCGCGGCGTCATTCCCTGCGTAGTGCCGCAGTTGAAGTCGATCACCCTCGGCGGCGCCGCGGCGGGCGTCGGCATCGAGGCGTCTTCGTTTCGCTACGGGCTCGTGCATGACACGCTGCTCGCGCTCGACGTGCTGCTCGCCGACGGCGGAATCGTCACGTGCACGCCGGAGAACGAGCACCGCGACCTGTTCTTCGGTTTCCCGAACTCCTACGGCACGCTGGGCTACGCGCTCAAGGTCACTGCGCGCACCGTGCCGGTGAAGCCCTACGTGCGCATCGAGCACGTTCGCCACACGGATTCCCGGCGCTATTTCGAGGACCTCGAGGCCCGCTGCCGGGCGAAGGACGCCGATTTCATCGATGGGACCGTTTTCTCGGAAAAGGAGATGTTCATCACGCTCGGCCGTTTTGCCGACAAGGCGCCCGCCACGAGCGATTACACCTTCGAACACATCTACTACCGCTCGATCCGCGAGAAGAAGACGGACTGGCTCACCGCAAAAGACTTCATCTGGCGATGGGACACAGACTGGTTCTGGTGCTCGAAGAACCTTTTCGCGCAGAATCCGCTGGTCCGCAGGCTCATGGGACGCGAGCGCCTGAACTCGACGACCTACGCGAAAGTCATGCGCTGGAACAGCAAGTGGGGCTTTACGCGGGCTTTTTCCCGCCTGACAGGCAAGACCCCGGAATCGGTCATACAGGACGTGGATATTCCTATCGCCCGGGCGCCGGAATTCCTCGCGTTCTTCCTCCAGGAGATCGGCATCCTGCCGGTCTGGATCTGCCCTATCGGCGGATACGATGCTGAAGCGAAATTCCCGCTCTATCAGGTCGATCCCCGGACCTTGTACGTGAACTTCGGATTCTGGGACGTGGTGCAGGACCCGGTGCGGCGCGAGCCGGGCCACTACAACCGCAAGATCGAGCGCAAGGTCGCGGAGCTCGGGGGAGTGAAATCGCTCTACTCGGATTCCTACTATCCCGAAGAGGAATTCTGGCTGCTCTACAACCGGTCCGCGTACGAAGCGCTCAAAGCACGCTACGACCCGCAGCGAAGGTTCAGGAACCTCTACGAGAAGTGCGTGCTGCGAAAGTAAGAGGCGCCAGACGCACTGAACCCGCGACGGACGCGCCGACGGGATCGCGTTCCTGCCTGTCGTCGTGGAACGCAACCCGCCGTTAAGAGCTCGTGACCCAGGCACTCTCAATTCTCGAATCGGTCTTCGGCTTCCCGTCGTTTGTCGGCAAGCAGGGCGAGATCATCGAGCACGTCGCGAACGGCGGCGATGCGCTGGTGCTGATGCCCACCGGCGGCGGCAAGTCGCTGTGCTTCCAGATCCCGGCGCTGATGCGCGAGGGCTGCGGAATCGTCGTCTCGCCCCTGATCGCGCTGATGCACGACCAAGTGGCTGCGCTGCGCGAAGCCGGCGTGAGAGCCGCCTGCCTCAACTCGTCGCTCAGCGCGGAGGCGGCGGCGAAAGTCGAGCGCGAGCTGCTCGCGGGCGGGCTCGACCTGCTCTACGTCGCGCCGGAGCGCCTGACGACGCCGCGCTTCCTGGGTCTGCTCGAGCGCTCGCGGCTCGCGCTCTTCGCCATAGACGAGGCGCACTGCGTGTCGCAATGGGGACACGACTTCCGACCGGAGTACATCGAGCTCGCGCTGCTCGCCGAGCGCCACCCGGCGGTGCCGCGCATCGCGCTCACCGCGACCGCAGACGAAGCGACGCGGCGCGAAATCGTCGCGCGCCTGCAGCTGGACGACGCGCGCGTTTTCATCTCCAGTTTCGACCGGCCGAACATCCGCTACGAAGTCGTCGAAAAGGAGAACGCGCGCTCGCAGTTGCTCGATTTCATCCGCGCGCGGCACCCGGGCGAATCGGGCATCGTCTATTGCCTGTCGCGCACCAAGACGGAGGAGACCGCGGCCTGGCTCGCCGCTCACGACATCGAAGCGCTCTCCTACCATGCCGGCATGGAAAACGGCGCGCGCGCGGCGCACCAGGACCGCTTCATCAACGAGGACGGGGTGGTGATGGTGGCGACGATCGCATTCGGCATGGGCATCGACAAGCCGGACGTGCGCTTCGTCGCGCATCTGGATCTTCCGAAAACCATCGAGGCCTACTACCAGGAAACCGGCCGCGCCGGACGCGACGGCAAGCCGGCCGAGGCCTGGATGAGTTACGGCCTCGCCGACATCGTGCAGCAGCGGCGCATGATCGACGAATCTGTCGCCGACGACGCCTTCAAGCGCGCGTCGGTGCGCAAGCTCGATGCACTGGTGGGGCTGGCCGAAACCGCCGGCTGCCGCCGTGTCCAGCTGCTCGCCTACTTCGGCGAGGCGAGCGGGCCTTGCGGCAACTGCGATAACTGCCTGAATCCGCCGCGGGTATGGGACGGCACGGTGGCCGCGCAACAGGCTCTGTCCTGCGTCTACCGCACCGGCCAGCGCTTCGGCGCAGGGCACGTGATCGACGTGCTCCTCGGCCGGGCGACCGAGCGCGTCTCGCAGCTCGGCCACGACCGGCTTTCCACTTTCGGCATCGGCGCCGACCGCGACGAAAGACAATGGCGCGCAGTGTTCCGGCAGCTCGTCGCGCTCGGCTATCTGCGGGCGGACGGCGAAGCCTTCGGCGCGCTGAAGCTCACGCCGAGCTCCCGCCAGGTGCTGAAAGGCGAGACCAGCGTGATGCTGCGCGAGCAAGCGGCACCGCCCGCCCGCGCAAAGCGCGGCAAGAAAAGCGCCGCAAGAGAGACCGGCACAGCCGCGCCCGACTCGGCGCTGCTCCGTGCACTGCGCGCCTGGCGTCTGGGCGTCGCCCGCGAGCACGGCGTGCCGGCGTTCGTGGTGTTCCACGACGGCACCCTCGAGACCATTGCCGCGCTGCGGCCGGGAACGCGCGAAGCGCTGCGCGGCGTATCCGGAGTGGGAGAGAAAAAGCTAGAGCGCTACGGCGAGGCCTTGCTCGAAGTCGTGCGGTCGCATTCCGTCTGACGGCCGCGGTTTGCCGTCCGGCGCGAGTTTCGCTAAGATAGCTATCCAGATTACTATTTGGAGCCGACCGTGGAGAAGAAGTATTCGATCGCCGAAGCGCGCCAACAGTTGCCCGCGATCGTGCACGAAGCGGAGCGAGCGGGTACCGTGCGCATCACCCGCCGCGGGCAGGTGGTCGCGCGGCTGGTTTCGGAGCACGAATACCAGCGCCTTGCGCGCCGCAAGTCCCCTATCGACTGGGGTACGATGCTGATCGATACGCGCGGTTTCAAATTCGACCGCGACGAAGCGAATGCCCGCTGAGCGCGGTGCGTCCTCGCCTGCTTTCTTCCTCGATACCAACGTCCTCGTCTATTCGTTCTCCGGGACCGAGGTCGCCAAGAGCGAGGCCGGCCGCGCCCTTATCGAG
>DATHJM010000478.1:0-5264 GCA_035489775.1 Burkholderiales bacterium | reverse complement strand
AAAATTGTGGGAAAGCATGGCAATAGGCGTGGGCGTCAATCCTGCGGCCCGTCCGTGAGATCCGGACCGTCGAAAGGAGGATGAAGTTTTTCCCGGGAAAGATCAACCGATTCCGAAGCGGAAACACGCGCCTTACCTTCGATCGATACACGCGTGGTAAGATAATTCTACCGGTCCGCCCCTAGATTTCAACGTGATTCAACTTTCCGTAAACGGTCAAGCACGGCGTCTGGAGCCGGGCTCGAACGTCGCGCATCTCCTCGAAGCGCTCGAGCTCGCTGGAAAGCGAGTGGCCGTTGAAAAGAACGGTGAGATCGTGCCAAGAAGCCGCTATGCGGACACGCGGCTCTCCGAGGGGGACGCCCTTGAAATCGTCGTGGCCGTCGGCGGAGGTTAGCGCGATGAACGCCCCGACGCGGCTCGCCGATCAGATTGCCGATCCGCTGCTCGTCGCCGGGCGAGCCTATCGCTCGCGCCTGTTGATCGGCACGGGAAAGTATCGGGACTTCGACGAGACGCGCCGCGCCGTGGAAGCGAGCGGCGCCGAGATCGTCACCGTCGCGATCCGTCGCACCAACATCGGTCAGAACGCGGACGAACCATCGCTCCTCGAAGCGCTGCCGCCTTCCAGATTCACGATCCTCCCCAATACCGCGGGCTGCTACAACGCAGAGGACGCCGTGCGCACCTTGCGCCTCGCGCGCGAGTTGCTCGACGGTCATGACCTCGTCAAGCTCGAAGTGCTCGGCGACCCGAACACGCTCTATCCGAACGTCATCGAAACGCTCAAGGCCGCCGAGACTCTCGTGGCCGATGGGTTCAAGGTGATGGTCTACACGAGCGACGATCCGATCGTCGCCAAGCAACTCGAAGACATCGGCTGCGTCGCGATCATGCCGCTCGCCTCGTTGATCGGCTCCGGCATGGGTATTCTCAATCCATGGAACCTGCAGCTCATCATCGGCAATTCCAAGGTGCCGGTGGTGGTCGATGCCGGGGTAGGCACCGCATCGGACGCGGCCGTCGCGATGGAGCTCGGCTGCGACGCCGTGCTCATGAATACCGCCGTGGCCAAAGCGCAGAACCCGGTGCTGATGGCGCAGGCGATGAAAAAAGCGGTCGAAGCCGGGCGGGAGGCCTTTCTCGCCGGCCGCATGCCGAAAAAGCCCTACTCCGCCAATCCCAGCTCGCCGGCTTCGGGCCTGATTTCTCCGAAGGCCGCGTAACACAGCGTTCTTGCAGGAACGACGCCCGATCCGCAGTTTCGTCTTGCGCCAGGGGCGAGTGTCCAACGCCCAGCGCCGCGCTCACACCGATTTACTGCCCGTATACGGAGTACCCTTTTCCGCGATCCCGGTCGATCTGGAGCGCCTGTTCGGACGCGCAGCGCCCAGAATCCTCGAGATCGGCTTCGGCATGGGCGAGACCACCGCGGCGATCGCGCAGGAGCATCCCGAGAACGATTATCTCGGAATCGAAGTCCATACCCCAGGCGTGGGAAGCCTGCTGAAACGCATCGCCGATCTGCATCTCGGGAACGTTCGGGTCATCCAGCACGACGCGGTCGAGGTGCTGCAGGTCATGATCGCTTCTGCCACGCTCGACGGCGTGAACATTTTTTTTCCCGACCCCTGGCCGAAGAAGCGCCATCACAAGCGGCGCCTGATCCAGCCGCCGCTAGTCGCGCTGCTTGCCTCGAGGATGAAACCCGGCGCCCCTGTGCACGCCTGCACCGATTGGGAGGAGTACGCCCAACAGATGCTGCAAGTCCTCTCCGCGGAGCCGGCGCTCCGGAACACGGCCCCCGGTTACGCCAACCGGCCGGACACCCGGCCGGAAACCAAGTTCGAGCGGCGCGGCCTCGCGCTCGGCCACCGCGTCTGGGATCTGGTTTTCAGAAAAATCTGACCACCCCGCCCGCTCGCGCGGGCGCCCCTCCTCATGCGAGGAGGGGACAAGTGGGAACTCGATGCTCTCCCCTCCTCTCTTGAGGAGGGGTGGCGCGAAGCGCCGGGGTGGTGAGCCCGTCAGACTTGGCGCGAAGCGCCGGGGTGGTCACGCTCTCTTTGCGTCCGGCAAGAACAGCTGCAGCAGATCGTTGAGGAAGCGCTGCCCCAAATCCGTTGGCCGGATGCGCTCGTGGTCGCGTACGATAAGGCGGCGCGCCTCGGCCTCCCGCAGCGGCTTTTCTGCAACTGCGATCTGCAGGCCCGTGCGCTCGAGGAAGGAGGCGACCGGAAAGCCGTCGGTCAGGCGCAGGGCGTTCATCATGAATTCGAACGCCAGGTCGTCGCGTCCGACCTCGCGGATTTCCTGCATCGGACGGCCCTCGGCGATCCGCTCTAGATATTCCCTGGGTTGCTTCCAGCGCACGGTCCGCGTGACACGATCGGGAAAACTCACCTTGCCGTGGGCGCCAGCGCCCACGCCCAGGTAATCGCCAAAGCGCCAGTAGTTGAGGTTGTGAGCGCATTCGCGGCCGGGCTTCGCCCAAGCCGAAGTCTCGTAGTGCGCGTAGCCGCCCTCCGCGAGGGCGGCGCCGATCGCGTCCTGCATCTCCGCAGCCGCGTCCTCCTCCGGCAGCACGGGCGGATGCCGGTAAAAGAGCGTGTTCGGCTCGAGGGTGAGATGGTAGAACGACAAATGCGTCGTGCCGGCATCGAGCGCGGCTTCGGCGTCGGCGCGCGCTTCGGCCAGCGTTTGACCGGGGAGCGCATACATGAGATCCAGGTTGATGTTGTCGAAGCAGTCACTGGCGATTTCGATCGCGCGCCGGGCTTCGCCGTCGTCGTGGATGCGGCCCAGCGCCTTGAGGTGCTTCGGGTTGAAGCTCTGAATGCCGATCGAGAGCCGATTCACGCCGGCTTCGCGGTAGCCGCGGAATTTTTCCGCCTCGAAGGTCCCCGGATTTGCTTCGAGGGTGATCTCGCACCCGGAGGCCAGCCTCAGCCGCGCGCGGAATGCCGAGATCAGCGTTTCTATCGCCGCTGCGGAAAACAGGCTCGGCGTACCGCCGCCGAAAAAAATGCTGTCGACACGCCGTCCCCATACGTCGGGCAGCGCAAACTCGAGATCGGCCACCAGCGCTTCGACGTAGGCCCGCTCCGGGACATCGCCCCTGACCTGGTGGGAATTGAAATCGCAGTACGGACACTTCTTCACGCACCAGGGAATGTGGACGTACAGGGAAAGGGGCGGGAGCACACCAAGCCGGATGCCGGCGGGCGAGAGGGTCATTACTTGCGCCACGGCGACATTGCTTTCCCCTCCTCCCTTGAGGAGGGGTGGCGGCCGAAGGCCGCCGGGGTGGTCCGGCATCAAACGCCCTCCTTCAGTTTCGCCAGCAGCCGCCGCAGCGCCTTGCCGCGGTGGCTCGCGAGATTCTTCTGTTCCGGATCGAGCTCGGCGGCCGTCTTGCCGAAGTCGCGCAGGAAAAAATGAGGATCGTAGCCGAATCCGTTCGCGCCGCGGGGCTCGGCGATGATCTCGCCCGCCCAGGTTCCTTCGGCGATAACCGGTTCGGGATCCTCAGCGTTGCGCAGGAGCACGACGACGCAGTAGTAGTGTGCGCGCCGGCTGTCCTTGTCGGCGAGCAATTTGACGAGTTTTTCGTTGTTGCGCGCATCCTGGGCTTCACGCCCGGGCATTGAGCCCGGCGGCGGCTCGCCGGCGAACCGCGCCGAGTGCACGCCGGGCTCCCCGCCGAGCGCCCCCACGCAAATGCCCGAATCGTCGGCCAGCGCAGGAAGCAAGGTACTGCGGCTCGCGTGGCGCGCCTTGGCGAGCGCGTTCTCGACGAAGGTGCCGTGCGGTTCTTCTGCATCTGCGATGCCGAGGCTGGATTGCGGGACGATCTCCATGCCGAGCGGTGCGAGCAGCGCTTCGAACTCACGGAGTTTCCCGGGATTGGAGGACGCGAGCACGAGTTTTTTCACGCATTCATTTTAACCGGTGAGGCTTCAAACCCGACCACCCCGCCCGCCGCGCGGGCACCCCTCCTCAAGAGAGGAGGGGAAGATGAGCATGGCGACGCTGCTTTCCCCTCCTCCAACGGGGAGGGGAAGAATGATCACGGCAACATTCGCTTTCCCTCTTCGATTGAGAGGGGAAGATGCTCGCGACATCGCTTTCCCCTCCTCGATTGAGGAGGGGTGGCGGCCGGAGGCCGCCGGGGTGGTCAAGCAATCCTGAATTGCCGCGCAATGACTATCAGAACTCCTTCGAGATTCTCGATGACTTCACGATTCTCGAATCGGACCAGCCGGATTCCAGCGCTTTGAAGGAACCGCGTGCGAATGGCATCATGGTCCTGCGCAGCTTCATGGTCATGAGCCGCGCCATCCAACTCCACAGCGAGCCTTTCTCCGGGACAGTAGAAGTCCAGAATATAGGGCCCGACGCTGTGCTGACGCCGGAATTTCCTGCTCCACAGACTCCCATCCTTGAGATGGTTCCACAGGCGCGCTTCCGCGATTGTGAGTCGTCGGCGAAGTTCCCGGCGGCGCGGTTTCAGTCGCGCAATATTGTGAATAAGAGCCATGCACGGTCAACGCTCGTCCGCGACGAGAGTTGACGAACAGGTCAGGCTTCAAACCCGACCACCCCGCCCGCTGCGCGGGCACCCCTCCTCAAGAGAGGAGGGGAAACCAGGACCCCGAGCATCAGGAGAGCCCGAGCACCGCTTTCTGTTTGGCGATGAGCTCGGCGATCCCCTGCTTCGCCAGGGCAACCAGCGCACCCATCTGCGCCGTGGAGAAGGGCTCGCCTTCGGCCGTTCCCTGGATCTCGACGAAACCGCCCGAGCCGGTCATCACCACGTTCATGTCGGTGTCGCAGACCGAATCCTCGGCGTAGTCCAGATCGAGCACGGGCGCGCCCTCGACCAGGCCCACCGACACGGCGGCGACGAAATCGCGGATGGGCGAGGCAGAAAGAACTCCGCGCTGCAGCAGCGTCCCGAGCGCATCGTGCAGAGCGACAAAGGCTCCCGTGACGCTTGCAGTGCGCGTGCCCCCGTCTGCCTGGATCACGTCGCAGTCGAGCTTCACGGTGCGCTCGCCCAGCTTCTCGAGATCGGTCACCGCGCGAAGGGAACGTCCGATCAGGCGTTGAATTTCCTGCGTGCGCCCGGATTGCTTCCCGCGCGCCGCTTCGCGGTCGGTGCGGGTGTGAGTCGAGCGCGGCAGCATGCCGTACTCCGCCGTCACCCAGCCCCGGCCGCGGCCCCGGAGAAATCCCGGCACGCCCTCCTCGACGCTCGCGGT